>JBKJUD010000474.1:0-7170 GCA_046590735.1 Candidatus Eiseniibacteriota bacterium
GCTCTGGCCGCTCGACGTGGTGGAAGTTGCCGCCGCCCAAGTCCGCAAGTCGCCCGAGAAGTCCCTCGTCGAAGTCGTCGCCGATGCCGATCGTCGACGTCAGGAGACCGCGCTCGCGCAGCTCGCTGGCGCGACGGCCCAGGGCGATGGGATGCGTCTCGCCGACATTCGCGAGGCCGTCGGTGAGCAGCAGTACGCGCATGCGCGCCAGCCCGGCGGAGGCCGCCGCCGCGGCGCCGGCCAGCCACCCGCCCTCGAGGTTGGTGGAGCTGCCGACCTTGAGCCCCGCCAGCGCGACGCGCAACCGTTCGAGCGTGGCGGGCGTGGCCGCACGGCTCGGGAGAATCGTCTCCGCTTGCGAGCCGTAGGCGATCAGGGCCACGTGGTCCGTGGGCGCGAGCAGGCTCAGGCACCGAAGCGCCGCCTCGCGGGCGAGTTCGAACTTCGCGCCCGACATCGAGCCGCTGCGATCGAGCACCAGCGCAAGGCTGAGGGGCAGCCGCTGGGCGCGCCCCGCGCGCGGCGCCTCCAGCACAAGGCGGACGTAGCGTTCCGAACCGCCGCCCGTGTGGAACAACACACGATCCTGGGACAGGGACATTTTCATGATGGGGTACCTCCTTGCGCCCGTCGCCGGGCTGCCAACTCCTCCCGCAGGGTGCGGGTTGCCTGTTCGACCGTTCGCCGCTCGGTCGCGGAAATGCTTGCTTCGACGTGGATCTCGATGCCCGGGACAACCGGGTGCCGCGTCCAGCGGGACGGGAATGGGGTCGTCTCGTCGGTATCCGTGGACACCGCGGTCGTGTTGTAGCGGGCCCGATGGACGTACTCCTGCACGGCGGATCCTGGGTCTGTGCCGTATTCTGTGTAGGTACCCTCTTTATCCTCCGACATGCTATTCCGCTTGTCCGACCCCTGGATGATCGCCTCGATCTCCTGGAGCCCGAACCGCTGAGCACGCAACTCCATCACCCGTCGCAACCCCAGCAGGTGCTCGTCGCTGTAATGCGCCCCCCGGCCGCGGCTGCGCGGCGGAGGGATCAGCCCCTGCCCTATATAGAAGCGAATGGTGCGGGGCGTCAGGCCGGTTTCCCGGGAAAGCTCTTCGAGCGTCATGCAGGCATTAGACACAGTGACAGTGGCAAGTGTCAACTTTTTCTTTCCGCATCTCCAGCGAGCAGCGCGCGTCCCCGTTTGACAGCGCCCCGAACCCGCGACTAGCGTTGAGCTCGCGGCGCCCCCGCGGGGGCTCCGACGCGTTCCCGACGGTCCGGCCCAGGAGTCCAGACGATGCCGATCACCAAGCACGCGATCGACCAGGCGTTTGCCGAGTTGCACGGCCGCTGCGGCGGGGTTCGCGGCGACTACTTCGGGCTGTTGTATCTCGAAGAGGAATTCGGCCTCGACCGCAGCCGCGTCCTCACGCAGGTTGACTTCGGCGGCAACGACACCGGCATCAACGGCTTCCACTTCGACCCGGACCGGCGCAACCTGTACCTGTTCCACTTCCGCTTCACCGACTCCCACGCGCCGTTCAAGCAGGCGTTCACCCGGCTGATCCACTCGGGGATGGAGCGCATCTTCGGTGACGCGGCCGGCGCGCCGACGCGCAACCAGCTCCTCCAGCAGCTGCAGAGCTGCCTGGCCGAGAACGAGTCCCTGATCGACCGCGTGTGCCTGTACTTCGTGTTCGCCGGCGATCCCACGGACGCCGAACGCAGCCAGATGCTCGACAAGTTGCGCGAGGATCTCGAAAACAAGAAGTACCTGATCGACCAGCGCCTGGGCCGCCCGGCGACGATGGTCATCGAGTTCCGCTCCGCGCGCACGCGCAAGGTGGGCTCGACGTCGCACCTGCGCAAGACGCACACCTACCCGGTCACGCTCGAGGAGACCGTGACCCGCCAGGGGCCGGGCGGCGAGGTGATGACCATCGGCTTCATCCGCCTGCAGGACCTGCACGCGATGCACCGCGACATGGGCCAGCGGTTTTTCGAACGCAACATTCGCGCCGCGCTACCGGAGGACAAGGCGGTCAACCGCTCGATCCAGGCCTCGCTCAAGCGGATCGTCGTCGACGGCAAGGAAGACCCGCAGGTCTTCGGCTTCAACCACAACGGCGTGACCCTGTACGCCGAAGCCCTCGTCGCGGCCGACGGGCAGTTCCAGCTCACCGAGCCGCGGCTGCTCAACGGCGCGCAGACGGTGATGACGTTCGCCCGCTTCGTGCAGGCGCACGAGGGCCACGCGGCGCTGAACGGCCGGCGCAAGGCGGTCGCCGGGCTGCAGGTGATGTGCCGCATCATCACGCACGCGATGCCGGAGTTCGTGACCACGGTCACCATCAACAACAACCGGCAGAACCCGGTGGAGCCGTGGAACCTGCACGCCAACGACGCCATCCAGCTCGAGCTGCAGGACAAGTTCCGCGACGACCTCGGGCTCTACTACGAGCGGCAGGAGCGCGCCTTCGAAAACATCAGCGACGAGGATCTCGAGGAGCAGGGCATCGTCGGGCACAAGGCGATCGAGCTGACGCGGCTGGCGCGCACCTTCCTGGCCAGCGACGGTGAACTCGACAAGCTCTCGCGTTTCCGCGACGTGTTCGAGGATGACCGCATCTACGCGCAGGTCTTCGGGCCCGGCCGCCTGCGCACCGACCTGCGCCGCGTCGTGGTATGCTACAAGGTGCAGTTCCGCCTGCGCAAGTTGATCGGCGATATCGTCGAGCGCGGGACGAACAAGTACGCGTACGTGCAGCGCGGTCGCAACATGCTGTGGGCGCTGCTGTGCCAGGCCGCGCTCAACGACCCGGACATCGACGCGCGCGCCGAGGAGTTCGGGCGCGGCCTGGCGCTCGAGGCGCAGTTCACCGAGTGGTTGTCGGGGCTCGCCACCGCGCGCTGCCGATTCCTGCTCTCCGACCTCGTCGAGGACAAGGCCTACGCGGCCAAGGCGGCGGAGGGCAACTTCAGCTTCCTGCGCACCAACGCGGCCTACAAGCGCTCGATGGAGTTCGCGCGCAAGCGGTGGAAGTGGGACGTGAAGCGGCTGACGCGTTGACGCACGATGCACCCCGGGGGGCGCGCCTTGTCACTCACAGCAACGATCACCTGCCCGACGTGCGGCGCGCTGTCCGAGAAAGCCGTGCCGGAGGATGCCTGCGTGTTCTTCTTCGAGTGCCCCGCGTGCCAGACGCTCCTGCGCCCGCTCGCGGGCGACTGCTGCGTCTTCTGCTCCTACGGCGACCGCACGTGTCCGTCGCGCGGGAGTCGGCCCCTCGAACGCGAGCCCCCACGCTGACGACCGCCGCACGACCATCGGCGACACCCCTCGCTAGGCGCCTTGGCGTGCCTCGATCAGATAGGACCCGCTCGGCGCGGACGGGACGGCCAGCGTGCGCGGCGCGATGTCAACGCAGCAGTACGATGCGACAGGTTGCGGCCGCACCATTCAGCGTGACGCGGGCGAGGTAGACGCCCGCGCGCACGCGACGGCCCAGCGCGTCGGTGCCCGCCCATCGCGCGGCGTGCGATCCCGTGGCCACCGTGCCCACGGGCAACAGCGCCACGCGCGCGCCGCGCACGTCGAGAATCTCGATGCGCGCCACGCCAGGCGCCGGCACGCTGAACTCGAGCACCGCGCCCTCGCGGCCCGCGACCGCGGCGCCGCCGGTGAATCGCACGCCTTCGCGCGGAGTCGTCGCCTCACCCGCTCCCACCACGTTCGCCGGCGCCAGCACCAGCAGCCCCATCTGCGGGATCGTCAGCCGCAGCGACTGCGCGTAGCCGTCCGCGCCCACTGCCTCGGTCTGCAACGTCCCGGGATTGCCCTGGCCGTTCCCCGCGTACACCGTCCACTGGCTGTTGATCGCCTCCGTCCACGCGCCGGCGGCCGGGATGCCGAGTCGATAGTTCGCGTAGTTGGTGTTCGAGAAGTTGGCGATGACCACCTGCGTCTTGCCCTGCGGGTCGCTGCGCGAGAACGCCAGCACGTTCCCACCTTCGTTCAGGTGATACACCGACCACGGCTGGTTGGCGCGAAACGCCGGCGCCGTGCGCCGCATCGCCACCATCGCCTTGAACCACGCATAGTACGGCGCGTACGTGGTTTGCTTCGACCAGTCGATGCGGTTGCCCGAACTCGAGCCGAAATCGGTGTCCTCGAGCCACTCCGCGCCCATCAGAAACGCGGGGATGCCGGGCGCCAGCAACGTCAGGCCCTGCGCGAGCTTGGTGCGGCCCTGCGCGTAGATGTCGTCGTACGGCGCGACGGTGTCGATGCTCTTCACCGCGCGCTGGCCGCCGCTGGAGGGCCAGGCCTCGTCGTGCAGCTCGAAGTAGTTGGTGACGTTCGAGCCCGACAGGTACTGCCCGCCGCCGTTGATCGCGTCGCGGACCTTCCACATCGCGGGATCGCCGAGCGCGGCGTTGAAGATCTCCGAGCGCAAGTTGTCGACGAACACGTCGCGATACTGCGAGTCGAACCCGGCGCCACCGAGACTGGTGGGCCGCGTCACGTAGGCGTCGTCGGGCAGTTGCTCGGCGATGGTGATCTTGTCGGCCCAGCGGCGGTCGATGTCGTCGTTGAAGCGCTGCATCAGGCCCCAGCCGGCGGCGTCCTGCGGCGGGATGTTCATGTAGTCGGTGGCGTCCATGCGGAATCCGTCGACGTGATACTCCTCGAGCCAGCTCATCGCGCTGTGGGCGTAGTAGTCGCGCACCGCGAGCTTGTCGAAGTCGGCCTGCGAACCCCACGGCGTTTGCACGGCGGGATTGTCGAACCACTGCTGCGAGCCGTCGTAGTTCCACAGGAAGTTGTCGGTGGGTGAGAAGTGATTCCAGACGATGTCGAGGATGACCGCGATGCCGCGCGCGTGCAGCGAGTCGACCATCGCCTTGAACTGGTCCGGCGTGCCGTACTTCCACTCCGGCGACCACGCGGTGATCGGATTGTAGCCCGCCGATTCGTCGCCCGGGAATTCGGTGATCGGATTGAGCATGACCGCGTTGACACCGAGATCGGCGAGGTGGCCGACGCGCGCGGCGACATCGATGTAGCGCGAGGGGAACGCGGCGCCGCCGAGGGGATCGTTGCGGCCCGCGTAGGTGCCGACGTGCAGCTGGTAGATCACCATCTGGTCCATCGGCGGGGGGACGAACGCGCCATCGCCCCAGACGTAGGCGAAGGGATTCTGCACGATGGCGTTGTAGGGACCGCTGATGGCATTGAGGCCACGGGCGCGCGGGTCGGTGTTCCAGACGGAGTTGTTGAAGTAGAACTTGTACTCCCCGCCCACCGGCACGCCGCTGCTGACGCGGCCGATGAAGTTCTCGCCGACCTTCGATAGAACGTTGCCGGCGCCCCACCCATTGAACGAGCCACGCACGGTGACCGAGGTGCGCGTGGGCGCCCACACATTGAACACCGCGCCGCCGCCGGTGACCGGCGTGGCGCCGACCGGCGCGTGCGAGTAAGTGGTGAAGTCGAGCACCCAGCCGCCGTCGAGCGGCGCGTCGTCGCTGACGCCGGTGAGGCTCAGGAAGTCGACGTCGGAGCCGTCGGTGAGTTCGATCCAATAGCTGATCGCCGGGCTGAGCGTCGCCGGCAGTTGCGCCTGCCAGATGTCCGAGGGCCCGCGCGTGCCGACCTTCACGGCGGTGACCCAGGTGGTGGTGGCACCGTCGGTGAGGCGCACCCGGGCGCCGGTGAGGTCATTCGACCACGCCTGGAGGCGCACGGCGAAGGTTTCGTTGGCGACCGGGCAGAGCGGGCGCCTGTCCTGGAAGGGGACATGGCTGAGGCCCGCCCACTCGATGTTGTCGTCCGGCGCGGACGCCCAGGCGGCGGTTGGTAGAGCGGTCCACAAGATCAGCGGCAGCAGGAGGTGTCGGATCACGGGATGCCTCGGGGGACCAGGGTGCGTCGGCGATGGAAGGAAGGGGCGGTCGACTGCCCCGTTTCATGGTACCCGAGTCCCGGGCCGGCGTGAAGGGCGTCGCACCCGGTTGGGGTGGCAGGCGATCAGCCCGCAGGATACTCTGCCAGGCACGAACCCCGGCCTCATGCGCCAGCCTCGCCGCTCCCGGCGCGGCGGCGCTCCACCCCACGAGGAGGCTCCCCGATGGCCCCGACTTGCCGCACCCTGCTTGCCGCCGCGCTCGTGATCCTCAGCGCGACCGGCGCCGCCCTCGCCCAGGCGCGCCCCAGCCCCGAGGCCCTGCTGGCCGCCCAGCGCGAGGCGATGCTCCCGCTCGCCTGGATGGACGGCGTGTGGCGCGGCCCCGCGGAGATCTCCCTGTACGGCGGCGCAAAGCTGCAACTCACCCAGACCGAACGCGTCGGGACGCTCCTCGACGGCACGATCCGAGTCATGGAGGGGCGCGGGTACGCAGCCGACAGCTCGCTGGCGTTCAACGCCTTCGGCATCGCCTCGTACGATCCGGCGACCAAGGCCTACACGCTCCACACTTACGCCCGGGGCCACGCCGGCGACTTCCCCCTGCGGCCCACCGCGGACGGGTTCGTCTGGGAGATCGCGGCGGGTCCGGCGACGATCCGCTACACTACCACCTTCAAGAATGGCGTCTGGCACGAGATCGGGGAACGCATCATGCCCGGCCAGGATCCTGTCAGGACCATCGAGATGAAACTGACCCGCGTCGGCGAAAGCGACTGGCCGGCGGCGGGAGCCATTCCCCCGCGATAGGCGCGTCCGCGCCCCGCACGGGACACCCACGCCGGAGGCCCCGCCACATGACCAGGGATCGCGCCATCGAACTCGCCTACTTCCTCTTGCGCGTGGTGGCCGGGCTGCTGTTCCTCCAGGCCGGCGGACGGATTGTGTTCGGCTGGTTCGGCGGCATGCCGGGCCCCACGCCAACCGCGGATCTGATGTCGCAGATCGGCATCGGCGGGGTGCTGGAGTTCTTCGGCGGCGCGGCGATCCTGCTGGGCCTCTCGACCCGGCCGGTCGCCTTCATCCTGTCGGGCGAGATGGCCGTCGCCTACTGGCAGTTCCACGCCCCCGACGGCTTCTGGCCGATCCAGAACCACGGCGAGCCGGCCGTCCTGCTGTGCTTCATCTTCCTGTTCATGGCCGCGCGCGGCGGCGGCCCGTGGAGCATCGACGCCGTGCTGCGCGGAGGCCGCCGGGGAAGCCGTTTCTCC
>JBKJUD010000416.1:0-9299 GCA_046590735.1 Candidatus Eiseniibacteriota bacterium
CGCGCGGCCATGGGCGGCCAACCGCACGCGGCCCCATCGGACGCACTCACCGCCCGCCAGCGCATGACGGCGATGGCGATGGCGGCCTGCGCCGAACCCGGCGCCGCCACCCGCGGCACCTACGGCAGCTACATCGCACCGGTCGGCCGGGACGCGCTGATCGCGGAGTGCGGCCGCCTGGCCGCCGCGCCGCAGCCCGCCGCCCCAGCCTGCGGCGACGCGGGTGAACCCGTGCGCCGGGCCGCGCAGGTGACCGGCCGCGTCGGTGGCCTGCGCCGCTCTGCGAGCGCCAGCGGTGCGCCGTACCGCATCCTCGTGGTTGAGGACGATCCCGACCTGCTGTCGATCCTCCGCACCGCGGCCGAACTGTACGGACACGAAGTCATCTCGGCCTCCGACGGCGCCGCGGCGCTCGCCGCGGTGGAATCCGACCGGCCCGACGTGGTGCTCCTCGATCTCATGCTCCCCGTGCTCGATGGATACCAGGTGCTCTCGGGCATCCGGTCCCGCGCGGAGACCGGCAACCTGCCGGTGGTCGTGGTCAGCGCGCGCGCCGGCGACGGCGAGCGCACGCTGGGACTCCAGATGGGCGCCAGCGACTACGTCGTCAAGCCATACGATGTCCGCGACGTGATGGGTCGCGTGCAGACGCTGATGGACCAGCAGGCAGTCGCCGCGCACTAGCACGCCGTCTGGACGCCGTCGCGTGTCCGGACGCGAGTGGGGCGGGCATTCGGCACAGGTTGGAACTGGCCGCGTCTGACGCGAGCCTGTAGGTTTCCGCGGTTGTGTCCTCGGCCAGCGCCGCCACCGCGCGCTGGCCTTCCCCGCGAAGGAGTGCACCGCGCCCCGTGGATCTGCGCCTCATTCCCGTCGGCCTGCTGGCCGGCCTGCTCAGTGGATTGCTCGGAGTGGGCGGCGGCATCCTGCTCATCCCCCTGCTCGCCTGGGTGCGGCCGCTCAGCCAGCACCACCTCCACGGCACATCGCTCGGCGTGATGGTCTTCACTGCCTCGGCGGCGCTGCTGGCCTACGCGCACCAGGGCGCGGTGCCGTGGGCGCTGGGTCTTCCGCTGGGCATCGGCGGGGTGGTGGGTGCGCCGCTGGGCTCCTGGATCGCCGGACGGTTCCATCCCGAAAAGTTGAAGTGGGCCTTCGCGCTGTTCCTGCTCTGCGTCGGCGTGCGCATGCTCGTGCCGCTGGCCCCGGGCGTGGCCGGCAGCGGCGCAACGCCCGCGCCGCAACTCTCGGTGGCGATCGGGTTGCTGATCGGCGTGCTCTCGGGTCTGCTCGGCGTCGGGGGAGGCGTCTTGCTGGTGCCGCTGCTGACGCTTGGACTGCACGTGGCGCAGCACGAAGCCCAGGGCGCCTCGCTGGCGATGGTGATCCCCACCGCGCTCTCCGGGCTGGTGGGATACACGCGGCGCCGGCAGGTGGAGTGGCGACTGATCCCGGTGCTCGCGCCCGCGGCGGCGGTGGCCGCGTTGGGCGGATCGGCGATCGCCGCGGCGCTGCACGCCAACCGGCTGCAGCAGGCCTTCGGCGTGCTGGTCATCGCGATGGCGGTGCAGATGGCGGTCCGGCCCGACCGCCGCTAGCGCACGCAGCACCCCACGCGCAACGGGCGCGGACTCGCGTCCCCGCCCGTCGTCCGTGTGCCTGTGTTGCGGGGCACTAGGCGGCCAGTTCCCCCGGCATCTCGCGGATCTCGGCCAACGGCAGCGTGAACGCGAAGGTGCTGCCCTTGCCCGGCGCGCTCTCGACCCAGATGTGTCCGCCGTGCTGCTCGATGATCCCCTTGCAGATCACCAGCCCGAGGCCGGTGCCGCCGACGCGGCGGTTGGGGTGGTTGTCCAGTTGGCTGAAACGGTGGAACAGCTTCGGCAGGTCCTGCGTGGCGATGCCGGGGCCGGTGTCGCGCACCGAGATCTGCAGCGCATCGGGCAACTCGAAGGATTCGATGACGACATCCGATCCCTCGGGGCTGAACTTCAGCGCGTTGCTCACGAGATTGGTGAGCACCTGGCCCACGCGGAACGCGTCCGCGGCGACCAGCGGCAGGTCGTCCTGCGAGACCACGCGCACCGTCTGCTGGCGCGGGGTGGCCGCCGGCTCCATGTGACGCGCGACGTCCTCGAGCACGTCGTGGATCTGTGTCGGGAGCACGGTGATGGTGAGCCGATTGGCTTCCAGCTTGGAGAAGTCGAGGATGCTCGAGATCAGCGTGACCAGCCGGTCGATGTTGGACGAGCAGATGCGGAACAGCTCGCGCTGCCGGTCGTTCAGGTGGAAGAAGCGCTCGTCGCTGAGCAACTCGAGCGCCCCCTTGATCGAGGTGAGCGGCGTGCGCACCTCGTGACTCACCACGGCGACGAACTCGGACTTGAGGCGATCGAGTTCGCGGGTATTCTCGTAGACCTGCGCGTTGGCCACCGCGATGCTCGCCTGCGCGGCGAACAGCAGCAGCGCGGCGCGATCCTCGGCGGAGAACGCCTGGGCCTCGGCGCCCAGGATGGCGAGGGCGCCGTAGCAGCGCTCGGTCGTCAGCAGTGGCACCACCAGCAAGTCGCGTCCCTGGTACTCGGTCAGTTCGAACCCGACGTCCCCGGCGCTGGCCGAGAGAGCGCCCCCGACCATTTCCCGGGTCCGCACCGCCCGCCCGACCGCGCTGTCGGCGGCAGGGGAGGCGGAGGCGCCGACCGGCAGGCTGGCGATGCCGCGCGCGAGCGCGAAGCCCAGGCCGTCGTCCTCGGGATGCGTGAGGAACAGCAGCCCGGCGGGCGCCGATGAGATCTCCAGGCCCTTCTCGAGGATGGTGCCGAGCGTGTCGTCGAGCGACAGCGTGCGGGTGACCTGCTGCGCGATGTCGTAGAGCATGCGCAGCTGGCGCGTCGCGCTGCGCACCTTCTCCTGGAGCAGTTCCTCCTGCCGCTGGAGCGCGCGGTTGGCTCGATCGAGATCGTGCAACAGCGCGCGGTTGTCCCGTTCGAGACGCTGCCGTTCGAGGCCGCGGGCGATCACCTGCGTCACGTCGGCAAGGTCGAAAGGTTTCTGCAGGTAGTCGTAGGCGCCCTGGCGCAGCGCGTCGATCGCCGTCTCCGCGGTGGCGGACCCGGTGATGACCACCACGCAGGTATCCGGCCAGCGGTGGCGCGCGAAGCGCAGGACCTCCATGCCGGACACGTCGGGCAGCTTGATGTCGAGGAGCAGCAGGTCGTAGGGCGCCTCGGCGAGATGCTCCAGCGCCGCCCCGCCGCGGCCGGCCGTCTCGACGGTGTGACCGAGGTGGGCGCACAGTTCGTGGAGGACGTCGAGCGTCTCCTGCACATCGTCGACGATGAGGATCCGCGCGGGGACGCGGGGTGGTGCTGGGTTCACGCACACCTCGCGACGGGGTAGCTGGCGACGCGGTTGCGGCCGCCATTCTTGGCCAGGTAGAGGGCGATGTCCGCGCGTTCGAGCAGTTCCGCGGGGGCGCCGGCGTCCTGCGGGCTGCTCACCACGCCCACGCTCACCGTCAGGCGCCGTCGGTGCGGAAACTGGTACGCATGCACCGCGTTGCGCAGGCGTTCCGCGGCGGTGAGCGCCTGCTGCGGCTCGGCCCCCGGCAACAGGAACGCGAATCGCCCGCCGTGCAAGCGTGAGACGATGTCCGCTCCGCGCGCGATCTGCCGGAACAGCGAACCCAGCGCCGCCAGCATCTCGTCGGCTTCCTCGTGGCCCAGCGCCTTGTTCATGCTGCCCAGCCCATCGACATCGACCAGCGCCAGCGAGATCGGCACGGCGCTGCGCTTGGCCCGCTCGATTTCGTGGCGGACGCATTCCTCGAAGTGGGCGCGAGCGTACAGCCCGGTGAGCGGGTCTCGCACCGTCAGGGTATCGCGCTGGCGGCTGTGGGCGATGCGCTGCAGCACGCCGGCCGCCTGCGCGCCCACCAGCGTCAACAGGCGCTTGTGTTCCTCGGTGAAGGCGCCGGGGGTGGAGTCACTGAGATTCACCACGCCCACCAGTTCGTCCTGCACCAGCAACGGGACGCACAGGAACGAGCGGACCGCGCGGATCGCCGGCTGCACCGTGCGGTGCACGTTGGAGAGCAGCACCGGCTTCTTCTCGCGCGCCACCCAGGCCGAGAATCCCGTCCCCAGCTGGAAGGTCACGCCCTCGATCAGGTCGGTGTACTCGCCGCGTGTGGCGACGGACTCGAGCCGTTGCGTGGCGGGGTCGAGCAGGAACAGCGTGCCGCCCTCGAAGGGCACCGCGTGCTGCAGGGTGGCGAGCAGCGCGGCGAAGAATTCCGCGGCGTTCTCGCGCGTGTTGCAGATGCGGGTGATGGCATCGAGCAGGTCGAGCGCCTTCTCGGCCCGGCGCGAGGAGGTGTCGGTGGCGCCGGAGAGCATCGAGGCGAGCCGCGCGCTGAGCTGCGCGGCCTTCTGCACCGCCTCCGGCGTGACCGCCGCGCCCGGCGCGAGCACGCTGCCCTCGGTGCCGGAGAGCTGCAGCGCGTCGGCGCCGTCCAGGTAGCCGGCGTGCTGCAGTGTGTCGAGCAGCGACGTCTGGGCGGCGAGCAGTTCCTTGAGCGACGACTTGATCGTCGGCTTGGACGGCGCCTTGGGCGTCGGCTGCGTCCGCACGAGACTGAGTGTCGGGGCCTTGCGCGGCGCGCGGGCTGCCACCGGCGCGGCCTTCGTCGCGCCACGCGCTGCCGCCGTCGCGCGGACCGATGACGGCTTGCCGCTGGGCGACGCCTTCACGGCGCGCGAAGTGGCGCGCGCGGCGGGCGCGGCCGGCTTTCGCGGGGGAGCTTTCGGCGCCGTCCGGGTGCGGGAGCGCGCGGGGGCCCGGCTCATGCCGCAATCCGCGGGAAGAGCTGGTGCCCGACCGCGTCGTCGCGGCCCCAGCTATTGCGGATGCGGGTCTGCAGGCGCTGCAGCGCGCGCGAGTGAACCTGCGAGGCGCGCGACTCCGAAATGTGCAGGGTCTCGCCGATTTCCTTCAGCGTGATCTCCTCGTAGTAGTAGAACGCGACCACCAGGCGCTCCTGCTCGGGCAGGCGGTTGATCGCCTGCAGCAGGTGATCCTTGATCTCGCTGGTCTCGATGTCGCCCAGCGGGTCGGGCGCATTGGGGTCCTCGATGGACTCCATCAGCCCGGTCACGCCGCGCTCGTCCTCGGGCCCGCTGTGGTCGAGCGAGTAGAACACCGTCCCCTTGACGTCTTCCATGATGCGGTAATATTCCTGCGCTTCCATCTCGAGGGCTTCGGCGATTTCCATGTCGGTGGCCGGGCGGCCCAGTTTCTGTACCAGCTCCTTCGACTTTGCCTCGATCGCGCGGGCCTTGCGGCGCAGCGAACGCGAGGCCCAGTCCATCGTGCGCAGCTCGTCGAGCACCGCGCCACGGATGCGCCAGACGGCGTAGGTCTCGAACTTCGTGCCCTTCGAGGCGTCGTACTTGTCGAGCGCGTCGAGCAGGCCGATGACCGCGGCGTTCATCAGGTCGTCCATGTCGACGATCTTCGGCAGGCCCACCGCAATGCGGTCGACCACGTGCTTCACCAGCGGCGTGTAGCGCTTGACCGCCTCATTGCGATCCACCGGCGGCATCACCGCAGCGGCCGGGCCGGCCGGCAGCGGCGGCGGCGTGACCGCCTCGCCCTCGATGATGGTCAGGACAGGCGTCGCGCGACGCCGGGGTGTCCGGGGGGCTGCCTTGGCGGAGACGTTGGCGGACCGCACGGGACGAGCCTTCGAGACAGCAACCACGGCGGCAGCAGAAGCACGAGCCATTCTTCCTCCAGGAGCCCCTCAACGGGGGGCGTCGGGTCACAGGATTCCTGATGATCGCCGGGACCGGGTCGGGGGCGCCCAAGCAGCGCGAGGCGGGTCCCTGCTGTCCGGCGGATCACTCACATGCACGGCCAACCGCGTCGCGTGCAGTGAAGGGTTGTGCAATGTGCATGCCGCCCCGGGGTGAAGGAGTCACCACCCGTCAGCGGAACCGGGACCGATTTCCAACTTGCCGTGCGGCAGAGGCTTAAGCGCCGCCGAAGCCGGGAGGGCGGGCGGTGTTGGTGGACAATTCAACAGGCCCGGGGTGCCCGGGCGGTGGGTTCTCCGCCACTGCATCGGGCGCGGTGGGCATTTTGCAACCACTCGGGCGGGCCGAATGCTAGTCGGCGGCGGGGTTTCCGATGCGGTAGGTCTGCATCTTCTGGTGCAGTGTATGGCGGGAGATGCCGAGTATTTCGGCCGCCTTGGTCTTGTTGCCGCGCGCTTCCGCGAGCGCCAGGGGAATGAGTTGCTGTTCCGCCTCCTTCAAGGTGATGGCCTTGCCGAAACGGAACGGCGCGGCCGCCGCAGGCGCGCTGCCGTGCGGCGCCGGGCGCGCCGGCGCCGCGGGGGCGACGGCGGACTGCGTCCCGGCCGGGGACAGCACGAGGTCCCCCGCGTCGATGACCCCATCGCGCGAGAAGATCACCGCACGTTCCATTGTATTGCGCACGTCGCGTACGTTGCCCGGCCAGTCGTGCGCGAGTAGCGCCGCCTCGGCGGCCGGGGTGAGCGCGGGCACTGCGCGGCCGTTGCGCTGCGCGGCGCGGGCCGCCATGGCGCGGGCGATCGGGAGGATGTCCTCGCTGCGCTCGCGCAGCGGCGGCACCTGCAGCGTGATCACGTTGAGCCGGTGGTAAAGATCCTGCCGGAACTTGCCTTGGCGCACCAACTCCTCGAGGTCGACCCAGGTGGCGGCGACGATGCGTCCATGCACCTCGAGTTCCTCGGTGCTCCCGACGCGGCGGAAGGTGCGGGTCTCGGTCACGCTCAGCATCTTGGTTTGCAGATCGAGCGGCAGGTCGCCGATCTCGTCGAGGAAGACGGTGCCGTTGCCCGCGACCTCGAACAGTCCGCGCCGGTCGCGATGCGCCCCCGTGAACGCGCCCTTCACATGACCGAACAGCTCGCTCTCCAGCAGCGTCGGCGACAGCACCGAGGCCTCGACGCGGCAGAACGGCCCTTCCGACGTGGCGCCGGCGGCGTGCAGCGCCCGCGCGATGACTTCCTTCCCGGCGCCGGTTTCGCCGCGGATCAGGACGGTGGTGGTCAGCGAGGAGCGGGCGACGAGGCGCACGGTGTCGAGCAGCTCCCGCATGCGCGTCGATTGCGTGACGACCATGCCGTCGTCGTACACCGCGTTCTCGGGCGGCCGCCCGCGCATCGGGTCGGCGAGCGCGATCTCGACTGCGGTGAGCAGCTTGTCGATCCACGGCCCGCCCGCCTTGGTGATGTAGTCGAAGGCGCCGCTGCGCATCGCCCGCACCACCGATGCCGGGTCATCGAGCGCCGTCATCATGATCACCGTCACGCTCGGGTGCCGCCGCACGATGTCGACGAGGATCTCCTGGCCGTCCTCGTTGCTGGCCTGCAGGCGGACATCCAGCAGCACGATGTCCACGGGGTTCGCGCTGAGCGCGCGGAAGCACTCGTCGCCGGAGGCCGCGCTGTGGGCCGTGTAGCCGGCATCGCGCAGCGCCTCGGAGACCGCGAAGCGCAGCGCGGGTTCGTCATCGACGACCAGGACGGCGGCGGATGTGCGGTGCTTGCTCATCGGGACAGGCCTCTCCACGCGGACGGGCTCACAGCAGGGGGGATCCACGGCGGCGGCCGCGCCGCTTGTCGACCGGCAGTTCGATGGTGACCACGGTGCCGCCGCGACGCGGGCTCTCGATCAGCATGCTGCCGCCGTGGTCGCGCACGATTTGCAGGGAGATGGCGAGGCCCAGGCCGGTGCCGGTGGCTCGCGAGGTGGCGAAGGCCGCGAACTCGCGGCCGCGCATCTCCGGCGCGACGCCGGGCCCGGTGTCGGTCACCCGCAACTCGACCACCGGCACGCGCGGCCCGCGGCGTGCCGGCACGCTGGGCAGGTCGGTGACGCGGCGCGCCTGGTGCTCCGGCGGCCGCAGCCGCTGCTCCGTCTGGCGGAGGCTCACGGTGAGCGTCCCGCCGGCCGGCATCGCCTGCAGCGCGTTCATCGTGACGTTGAGCAGCACCTGCACCAGTTGATCCTCGTCGAGGAACATCTCGGGGATGTCGTCGCCCTCACCCTCGCGGCGCACCTCCACCGTCTGCTGCCGCGCCGTGTCGGCGACCAGCGCGAGGCTGCGCTCGACACAGGCGCGGACGTGGCCGCGCATCATGCGGGCCGGCGCCGAGCGGGCTAGTTGCAGGAAGGTGTCGGTGATGCGCGTGAGACGCGCAGTTTCCTCGAGGATGCGGGTCGCCGCCTCGTGCAGCGCGGGGTCGTCGCCGACGCGGCGGCGCAACAGGTCGGCGCAGCCGGCGATGCCGGCCAGCGGATTGCGGATCTCGTGCGCGACCCCGGCGGAGAGTTCGCCGGCGCGCGCCAGTTGGGCATGCAGCCGCAACTGCTCCTCGATGCGCCGCATCTCGCTGAGATCGGTTAGGTGCAGGACGACACCGGTCAGCGGCGCGGCCGTGGCGGTGACGCCGAGGGCGACCGTGCTGCCGTCGGCGCGATCGAGCGTGAAGTCCAGGCGGCCCTCGGCGTCGCGCAGCAGCCGGGCGAGCGCCAGGGGATCGGCGGCGGGGAGCAGCGACTCCAGCGTCCGTCCCGGCAGGCCCCGGGCCGGCTGCCCGAGCAGGCGCGCCGCGGCGCGATTGGCGTAGAGCACCTCGCCGGCACCCGAGAGCAGCAGGACGCCGGCCGGCAGCTCGCCGAGCGCATGCGCGAGTGTCGTCGCGGCCACCGCGGCCCGCGGGACGGCGCGCACGCGACCCGCGGCGCGGGCGCGCACGGGACGGGCGGAAGCAGGAGACCGGTCGATCGGGCACATACGCGAGCGCTGCGCCTCCCAGGCGTGGCTTCGGCGTGGCGGCTGCCACGCCGGCGATCCTTCGCTGCGCGACTGTACCTGCTGGTCGCGCGATCCGACAAGGCGCGCGGCGCGCTGCCGGGCTACCCGCGCAGCAGCAGCAGAACCGCGGCGCCCACGACGATGCGGTAATACGCGAACGGCCGGAAGGTGTTGGTGCTGACGTAGCGCAACAGCCAGCGTACCGCCGCGAACGCCGTCACGCCCGCCACCACGAAGCCGACGGCGAGCTGCACCAGGGCGGCGCTGTCGAACGCGTGCGCGGACTTCAGCAGGTCCAGCGCCGTCGCCGCTCCCAGCGTGGGGACGGCCAGCAGGAACGAGAATTCGACGATCGCCTGCCGCGACATCCCCAGGCCCAGGCCCGCGACGATGGTCGCGGTGGTGCCGGGCGTCTCGCGCTCCGCCGCGAC
>JBKJUD010000473.1:0-3976 GCA_046590735.1 Candidatus Eiseniibacteriota bacterium
CGTGCCCCGCGGAGCGTGCCCGAGCCAGCCCTGAACGAGCGCCCGGCGCACCCCCAGTCCCACGTCGATGACGGCGCGTTCCGCGCGCCGGCCATCCCCGACGCCACCCGCGATCCCATGGAGTACGTGATGAAATCGCCCCTGACACTGCCCGCTGCCTTGGTTTCCGTCCTCGCAGTTTCGCTGCTCGGCCTCACCGGCTGCGAACGCGGGTTCGTCAACTTCCCGGTCCACGATACGCCCGCGCCGCCGCTACCACAGAGCGTTCTGAATTCCGGTGAAATCATGACATATGCCGGAGATGGCAAGGGCGGGTTCAACGGCGACCTGGTCCGTACGGAGGCCCGGCTCTACTGGCCAATGGACATCTACGTCGTCCAGGCAAGCGGGGCGGTGTACATCGTCGACTGGAACAACCACCGCATCCGGTTGGTCGATAACGCCACGGGACGACTGAACACCATCGCGGGCGGACAAAAGCTGGAAGACCAGACGGTCAATACGATCAATCACCCCACCAACATCGGGTTCTTTTCCGATGGGACCCTCCTCATCAGCGCGTGGCACAATCACCAGATTCGATACGAGATCGAACCGAACACGCTGTCGATTCTCTACTCGACCGGCGAGGGACTGACGGACAACACCCGCGCGCGGCAAGCCAAGCTGGACTTGCCCACCTCGACCGACTGGGGTCCGGACTCGACGCTGTATATTTCCGACCAGGGCAACTATCGTATCCGCCGGATCCCGGCGGACTCGACGCTGCAGGACGGCACGCTGTATCGCGACGACTTGGGGCGCACCAAGCGCTCGGCGCCCCAGGATCGCTGGATCTATACGCTCGCTGGCAGCAACGGAGCGGGGTTCGACGGGGACGATCCGAAACCTGCGCGGCTGGCGCGTTTCTTCAATCCGCACGGCACCGCCTCGTACCCGGGCTCGCGGCTGGCGGTGAGCCCCGACGGTAGGTGGCTCTACTACGCCGACACCTGGAACAATCGGGTGCGCAAGATCGACCTAGAAGGTGCCGATCACATGATCTACACCGTGGCAGGGGGAGCCAGCCCGGTGACCACGCCGCCGGCGATCTCGGGGGTGGACGGCGGCTTTGCGGGGGATGGCGGCCCGGCGATCAACAGCAAGCTGAACGAGCCCACCGACGTCGACTTCGACGCACAGGGTAACCTGTACATCTGCGACAGCGAGAACAACCGCATCCGCAAGGTGGACGCGATGACCGGAATCATCACCACCGTGGCCGGCACGGGCCAGCAGGGCTTCTCCGGCGACGGCGGCCCGTCTGTGAGCGCCTCGATGAACCGGCCCAACGGGATGGGAATCGATCGCGCGAACCGGTTGCTCTACATCGCCGACGTGTACAACTTCCGCGTCCGCGTGATGAAGCTGTAGCGCGACGGTGCCGCATCAGCGTCGCGGAGCCCGCGCCCCTCACCGGCGCGGGCTCCTTTCTTTGCCCGCGCGGGGCGGCGCCGTGGCGATTATCATTCGGCCATGAGGCATGACGGATGGCGCCGCGCGCTCGCGGCCGGGGGCGCACTGCTCGCAGCGGCGGCGCTCGCCGCGGGGTTCGCTGGCGGGACGGGGTGCTCGTCGCCGGTGGTGCCGGGCTTCGCGATCGGACAGATCGAGACCTACGCGGGCAAGGGCGTGTCCGGCTACACGCGCAGCGGCCGGACGCTGCTCAACACGGTGCTCAACATGCCGTGCGATGTCACCGTCGACGTCGCCACCGGCGACATCTGGGTCATCGACTACGGCAACCAGCGCATCCTCGTCGCCTTCGCCGGCACCGATACGCTGCACGAGGCCGCGGGCCTTCGCACCGGCGTTCCCAGCGACGACCCCAACCTGCT
The DNA here is from genome assembly GCA_046590735.1 of Candidatus Eiseniibacteriota bacterium. Taxonomy (GTDB): domain Bacteria; phylum Eisenbacteria; class RBG-16-71-46; order CAZEPH01; family CAZEPH01; genus JBKJUD01. Next base: position 1,878 of record JBKJUD010000473.1, read on the forward strand.
CAACCATCCCTCCGGTGTCACCCTCGACGCGCACGGCGCGCGAATCCTGCTGGCCTGGCACGACCACCAGGTCCGCCGCCTCAATCGCGATGGCTCCGTTGACTTCCTGTGGGGCGCGGCCCGCGGATTCGGCGGCGACGGCGGACCGGCCCGCGCGGCGCGCTTCGACTATCCGAGCAGCGGGGCGTGGGGCGCGGACTCGACGCTCTACATCAGTGACGCGGGCAATCTGCGCATCCGCGCGGTGCTCCCGGACGCCGCCGATTTCCGCGAGCGCACCGTCGTCACCGTTGCCGGATCCGGCGACACGACGCTCACCGCCGATGGCACGCCCGGCCTACAAACCGGCTTCGATGGCCCTGTGAGCGACGCGGCGGCGTTTCCCGCCCTGCGCGTGGCCCTCTCGCCCGATCGCCGCACGCTCTACGTCGCCGACACCTTCCATCACCGCATCCGCGCGATGGACTGCCTCGATCCCGCGCACCCGGTGCGTACGGTGGCCGGCAGCGGTGCCACAGGGGGCGGACGCGGCGGCTTCGGCGGCGACGGTGGGACAGCGACGGCGGCGACATTCAACACGCCGACCGATGTCGAGGTCGACAGCGACGGCACGGTGTACGTCTGCGACTCCTTCAACAACAGGGTTCGCGCCTTCCTGCCCGGCGGTGCGGTGCGAACAGTGGCGGGCACGGGCGATGCGGGATTCGGCGGGGACGGTGGACCGGCGATTGCCGCGCGGCTCTCCCAACCCAATGGCATCGCGCTCGACCGCGCGCACGGCCTGCTCTACATCGCCGACCTCGGCAACCATCGCATTCGCCGGGTGCGCCTGCGCTGAGCGGCCGGCGCCGCCTCTACCGCGTGAACAGCGACTTGATGGCGCCCCAACTGACCTGTCCCGTGTCCGTCGTCGTCGAGATGGTCACCGTCGTGTAGGGAAACTGGTTCTCGTTGTTGAGGAGTGTTTGCGGTTGCCGGCGCGACAGCGTGCTGATGCCCGTGCAGATCAGCGGCTCGAGCGAGTGGAAGGGGCTGGGCCCGGTGTTGGGATCGGGCTCGATGCTGATCACGAGCGTCCAGAAGCCCTTCGTGAGGTTGGGCATGATGGGCTGGTCGAGGTAGGGGTTGATGAAGTCCTGTCCCGGAAAGCGCGGCGCGGCCAGCACGCCGGCGCCGCCCCCGGCGCCGTCGGCATCGGGTCCGTCGGGATCCCGGAACTCGCCCATCGAGATCGGCACTGCGTCCACCGAGCCAGCATCCGATACCCACGATTCATAGACCCACCCCGCGGGCAATTCCGGGAGGTCGAACGCGGGGCCGTCGGGGGAGCCGGGGCTGAGAAACCAGACGCCGGACGCGAAGTCCGAGGAGCTCGAGGTCGTCGGCGTGTCGAGCACGAAGCTGCCGCTGACCCACGCGTAGTCGAGGCCGAGGCCCTGCGAGTGGTCGGGGTTGAGCACTGCACTCGACGTCACCACGTCGCCGGCCATCATGCGATGCGTCGACGGGGTCTGGTTGGGGCTGTCGGGGTGTTCGACGGTGACCAACATCACGTTCGCCGTGGACCAGTCCTCCGGGACGAGGAACGAAGAGAACCGCTGGCCGGTATGGACGTCGCGCATGTGCTGGGTGTCGGTGTCGGTGTTGAATTCGCCGACGAACCGGTAATCACCGTGCACCAGTGCCCAGAGCGCATAGTGCCCTTCCCCGGATTCGATCTGCACCAGGTTCCCCATGGAGGAGACGGAGAACGTGGTGGACGCACCCACGGCCTGACACACGACGGAGCTGACGCACAGCGCCAGGAAGCCGGATCGGGCGGCTTGTAGTCGCATTGCTCGTTGCCTCGCGACTGCGGGGGGCGAGACACGTTGCTTCCGCTGACCCGCGGGGGACGCGGAACACGGTGGCGTTGATTACGCATGAAAGGGGAGCGTAACGAACCCGTCCATTATGCGCCGGACTCATCCGCCCTGCAAGCTCGTCCTTGCGTCGCGCGGGCACATGAAAGGTGTATAAGCACAGTAGTGTCCGGTTAGAAGTCAAAGAGCGGCAATTGGTTAGCGGCGGTCGATGGTTCGGGTGGAGAGCGAACAGGC
>JBKJUD010000094.1:0-5172 GCA_046590735.1 Candidatus Eiseniibacteriota bacterium
GGCCACCAGCGCCTTCGCGCTGCTGCTGACCTCTGGCGCCTTCGTATTCTACGAGGTGCTCACCTTCCGCGACCTGGTGCGCAGCCAGCTGGAACGCACCACGAACCTGGTGGGCGACACCAGTGTGGGCGCCCTCAGCTTCGATGACGCGACCGCGGCCAAGGAAAATCTCTCAGCGCTCTCCTCGCAATCCGACATCATCGCCGCACGGCTGTACGCCCGCGGCGGCGGACCGCTCGCCGACTACCTGCGCCCCGGTGGCAACGCCTCCCTGCTGCCCGGCACGGCGCCCGAGGGCACCGATGTCACCCTGCACGACCACGTGGCGATCTCCACCCGCCCGGTGATCCTGCAGGGCGAACGCGTCGGTTCGCTGTGCGTGATCTCCGACCTCGGCGTGCTCGACGCCCGCATTCGCCAGTACGCGCTGATTGTCGTGTGCGTGTTGTTCGTGGTGCTGTTGGTCACCTATTGGGTGGCGCGCGCACTGCAGACCGGAATCTCGCGGCCGCTGGTCGCCCTCACCGGCGTGGTCAGCTCGGTCGCGCGCGAGGGCGCCTATCACAAGCGGGCCGACCGGACCACCGATGACGAGCTGGGCGAACTGGTGGCCGGCTTCAACCACATGCTCGACCAGATCCAGCAGCGCGATCAGGCGCTGCAGGCGCACCGCGACAGCCTCGAGGCGCAGGTCGCCGCCCGCACCGAGGATCTGTCGCACACCAACGAAGCCCTCACCACGGCCCGCGACAAGGCGGAGGAAGCTTCGCGCGCCAAGAGCGAGTTCCTCGCCAACATGAGCCACGAGATCCGCACCCCGCTCAATGGCGTGATGGGGATGACCGAGATCCTGCTCGGCGGCCAGGTGTCGCAGGAGCAGCACGAATGCCTGACCACCATCCGGTCCTCGGCGGCGGCGCTCACCACGGTGCTCAACGACGTCCTCGACTTCTCCAAGATCGAGGCAGGGCGTCTCGACCTCGACCCCGTGCCCTTCGGCGTCCGCGCGCTGCTCAACGACACGCTGCGCACCCTTGCGGCGCCCGCCGAGCAGAAGGGCCTCGAACTGGTGGCCGACGTCGATCCCGAGCTGCGCGAGGGCATGATCGCCGACCGCACGCGGCTGCGGCAGATCCTGCTGAATCTGGTCGGCAATGCGATCAAGTTCACCGAGCGCGGCGCGATCACCGTCAGTGTCTCGGCGGCGCCGTTGGACGACGACGACCAGGCGATATCCGTGAGCTTCGCCGTGCGCGACAGCGGCATCGGCATCCCGCCCGAGAAGCAGGCCGCGATCTTCGAGGCCTTCATGCAGGCGGACACCTCCACCACGCGCCGCTTCGGCGGCACCGGGCTGGGACTGGCGATTTCCTCGCGGCTCGTGCGAATGATGGGCGGCCACCTCACGGTGGAGAGCGACGTTGGGGTGGGCAGCACCTTCCGCTTCTGCCTGGTCGCGGAGCGCGACCCGGCCGCCGGCACCGTGCGGCCGATGCTGGACCTGCGGCAGCGCCCGGTGATCGTGCTCGCCGGCAACGACGCGATGCGCGACTCCCTCTCCCGACAACTCGCCGCATGGGGCGCCTGCGTGACCTACGCCGAGAGTCTCGCCGACATCGGCCGCGGCATGGCCCCGGGCAGAGGCGCCGGATTGGCGCCGTTGGTGATCTACGACGAGGCGCGCTGCGCCTCCGCCCCGCTGCAGGCGGCGCTGCGCGCGCTGGGCGGGGACCCGATGGTCCTGGGGCTGCGCTCCTCCACGCCTACGCGATCGGCGTCCGAACCGCCCGCGCTCCATTACACGACCACGCTCAAGCCGGTCTGCAGCCTCGAACTGGTGAAGGCGATCGAACGGCTCTTCGGCCACGGCGCCGATGCGGCGCAGCCTGCCTCGATGGCTGCCGCGAGCGCGCCTGTCCCACTGGCCGCCCTGCGGATCCTGCTGGCCGAGGACAACCTCGTGAACCAGAAGGTGGCGGTCCGGCTGCTGGAGCGCGAAGGCCACACGGTGGAGGTGGCCAACAACGGCGTCGAGGCCCTCGCCGCGCTCTCGACGCAGCACGGCTTCGACCTGGTGCTGATGGACCTGCAGATGCCGGAGATGGGCGGCCTCGAGGCCACCTCGCGCCTGCGCGAACTCGAGCGGGAAAACGGCGGGCACATCCCGGTGGTGGCGCTGACCGCGCACGCGATGAAGGGCGACAAGGAAAAGTGCCTCGAGGCGGGCATGGACGGCTATGCCACCAAGCCGATCAAGCCGGCAGACCTGCGCGCCGCCATGCAGGAAGTGCTGGAGCGCCTGGCCGACGACGACGTGGCGGGATTTTCGCGCGCCGCCTAGGCGCGGATGACTTGGACACCTGCCTGCCCGGCGCGGCGATTGCGCCCGGCCGCATGAAGCCTCTATCCTCAGCCGGCTCCGATCCGCGCGGCGCCAGGCGCCCGCCGTCCAGCCACCGGCCCCCGGGACACACTGACGCATGCCCCTTCTGACGATGGTCCAGGCGATCACCGACGCCCTGCGCACGGGGATGGCGCGCGATCGCCGCGTCGTGCTGCTCGGCGAGGACATCGGCCGTAACGGCGGCGTGTTCCGCCTGACCGAGGGGTTGCAGGCCGAGTTCGGTGACGACCGCGTGCTCGACACCCCGCTCGCCGAGAACGGCATCGTCGGCGCGGCGATCGGCATGGCGCTCTACGGCCTGCGTCCGGTGTGCGAAATCCAGTTCGCCGACTTCATCTTCCCTGCCTTCGACCAGATCGTCAGCGAGCTGGCCAAGTTCCGCTACCGCTCCAACGGCCAGTACAGTTGCCCCGTCGTCATCCGCGCGCCGTACGGCGGCGGCATCCGCGGCGGGCTGTATCACTCGCAGTCGCCCGAGGCGTACTTCGCGCACACCCCGGGACTGAACGTGGTGATCCCGGCCACCGCCGAGGACGCCAAGGGTTTGTTGCTCGCCGCCCTCGACTCGCCCGACCCCACGGTGTTTCTCGAGCCCAAGCGGCTCTATCGCCACGTCAGGGGCGAGGTCGCCGAGGGACACTACGTGACCCCGCTCGGCATCGCGCGGCAGGCGCGGCGCGGCGACACCGTGTCGCTGATCGCCTACGGTGCGATGGTGCCGGTGTGCGAGGAGGCGGCGGCGCTCGCGGAGAGCGACATGGGCGTCAGCTGCGACGTGCTCGACCTGCGCACCCTGGTGCCGCTGGATGTGAACGCGCTGCTCGAGTCCGTGCGCCGCACGGGCCGCGCGATCCTCGTGCAAGAAGCGCCGCGCACCTGCGGGTACGGCGCCGAACTCGCGGCGCTGATCGCCGAGCGCGCGATCACCTCGCTGGAGGCGCCGGTGCTGCGCGTCGCCGGCTTCGACACCCCGTTCCCGTACACCCTCGAGCAACTGTACCTGCCGGATGCGGCGCGCGTGATGGCGGCGATCCGCGCGGCGGTGGAGGCGTGATGGTCGAATTCAAGCTGCCGGACATCGGCGAGGGCGTGGCGGAAGCGGAGATCATCCGCTGGCTGGTGGCGGAGGGCGACTCCGTCCGCGAGAACCAGGAGATCGTCGAGGTGATGACCGACAAGGCGACGGTGATCCTGCCCGCGCCGGCCACCGGGCGCATCGCCGCGATCCACTGCGCGGCCGGACAGATCGTGCCGGTGGGCGCGGTGCTGGTGGCGATCGAGGCGGGCGGCGGCAACGGTGTGCCGGCGACGCGCAAGCCGGCGGCGCCAGCGGCGAGCGCCGGGGCCGTCTCCGCGCCGGCGGCGCCCGTGACCCGCGGCGCCCAGACGTCTGGCGACCGCGTGCATGCGATGCCGGCCACCCGGCGCATCGCGCGCGAACTCGGCATCGACATCAGCCAGGTGCCGGGCACCGGCCCCGGCGGACGCGTCACCACCGCGGACGTGCAGGCGGCGGCGCGCGGCGGGCAGCCGACGGCGCCGGGCGACGACATCGAGCGCGTCCCGCTGCGCGGCCTGCGCCGCACGATCGCCGCCGCGATGGTGCACGCGGCGCGCACCATTCCCCACTTCACCTTCGTCGCCGAAGTCGACATGACCGACGTGGTGGCCCTGCGCGCGTCGATGCAGGACGAGGCGACGCGCGCCGGGGTCAAGCTCACCTACCTGCCGTTCATCCTGCGCGCGCTGCTGCCGGCGCTGCGGCAGTACCCGTCGTTCAACGCGCACTTCGACGAAGCCGCCGAGGAGGTCGTGCTGTTCCGCCGCGCGCATATCGGGATCGCCACCGCGACGCCAGGCGGGTTGATGGTGCCCGTGATCCGCGACCCGGCCGGCTTCGACGTGCTCGGCCTCGCGCGCGAACTGGCGCGCCTCGCCGCCGGCGGGCGCGCCGGCACGCTGAAGCGCGAGGAACTCGTCGGCGGCACGTTCACGGTGACCACCACCGGCGCGCGCGGCGGCGTGCTCGCCACGCCGATCATCCACGCCCCCGAGGTCGCGATCATGGGCGTGCACGAGATCGTCAAGCGCCCGGTGTGGCGGCAGGAGGGCATCCAGGTGCGCGACATGACGAATTTCTCGCTGTCGCTCGATCACCGCGTGGTCGACGGCGCGATGGCGGCCGACTTCCTGTACGAGGTGAAGGCCAATCTCGAGGATCCCTCGCGCGTGCCGCTGGTCGCGGCGGGCGGCGGAGGCCGCGCGCATGCCTAGCCGGAAAGCAGCGCCTGCCGCCACGCCCGCGCCGGTCCCCTTCGCGATCCCGACGCCCGAGATCCCGATGCTGCGTATCCTCGACGCCGGGGGCGTGGCCGATCCCGCGCTTGACCCGCAGCTGCCCGCCTCGGACCTGCTTGCCATGTATCGCGCGATGACGCTCTCGCGCTGTCTCGACGTGCGCATGCTGTCGCTGCAGCGCCAGGGCCGCATCGGGTTCTACGGCACCGGCACAGGCGAGGAGGCGGCAAGCGTCGGCAGCACCTACGCCTCGCGCTCTACCGACTGGATCTTCCCCGCGCTGCGCCAGGGCTCGGCGCTGCTGATGCGCGGCTTCCCGCTCAGCCAGTTCCTCGCGCAGTTGCTCGGCAACTCGCACGACGTGCTCAACGGCCATCAGATGCCGTGTCACTTCGCCGATCGCGGCGTAAACGTCGTCGCGTGGTCGAGCGTGATCGCCACGCAGTTGCCGCATGCCGTGGGCGCGGCGT
>JBKJUD010000360.1:0-4477 GCA_046590735.1 Candidatus Eiseniibacteriota bacterium
TTCAACAACGTGCTCGGCGCGATCCTCGGGCGCGCGCAGCTGATGCTGATGCGGGCCGAGGACGAGACGGTCGTGAACGGCCTGCGCGTGATCGAGCAGGCCGCACGCGACGGCGCCAGCACGGTCAAGCGCATCCAGGACTTCACCCGGCTCTCCGCGCCCAGCGAGGCGACCGCGCTCGACATCAACCAGGTGGCCCGCGACGCCGCCGAGTTCACCCGGCCGCGCTGGCAGGAGCCGCGTCCCGGCGGCCGGCTCGACCTGGTGCTCGACCTGCACGCCGCGGAAACCGTCTACGCCAACGCGGCGGAACTGCGCGAGGTGGTCACCAACCTGGTGATCAACGCGGTCGACGCCTCAGTCAACGGCGGCACCATCACGCTGCGCACCCGGTCGTCCGGGCGCGCGGTGTTCCTCGAGGTGTCCGACACCGGCATCGGGATGAGCGACGACCTGCTCGACAAGATCTTCCATCCGTTCTTCACCACGAAGGGAAAGAAGGGCACCGGGCTGGGCCTGGCCATCTCGCAGGGCATCGTCGCCCGCTATCAGGGCGCGCTCACCGTGGCCAGCCAGGTCGGCGTGGGCAGCGTGTTTACCATCCGGCTGCCCGCCCATCGGCAGGGACCGGTGACGCCGGGCACCACCAAGGTGCTGGCCGCCAGAGGGCCGGAACCGACGGTGCGCGGATCGATCCTGGTGGTCGACGATGACATCGCGGTCGCCGAGGTGCTCTCCGAGAGCCTGCGCGAGGCCGGGCATGAAGTGCACACCGTCCACTCCGCGCGCGAGGCGCTCAACCTGCTGATGCACACGCGGGTGGACGCGATGTTCACCGACATCGGCATGCCCGAAATGGACGGCTGGGAGCTGACCGCCGACGTGCAGACGCGCGACCCCCAGGCCGTGGTGGTGGTGGTCAGCGGGTGGGGTGGCCAGTTCAGCCACGACACCGAACTGGCACGCGGGCTCTTCGGCGTGCTGCCCAAGCCGCTCGATATCCACGACGCCGTGCGGGTTGCGGGCGAGGCAGTGCGCGAGCGCCGCCGCCGGGACGGCCGGCGCAAGGAAGACCGTGTCGCCTAGCCATTCTTCGCGGGGCGGGCCGGGCGCATCATGCAAGACGCATGATCGGTCCGGCAGTGGTCGATAGCAGGGCCCATGAGTGAGTTGAGTGGGGTCATCCAGGGGATCTACGAGATCCGCCGCGAGCTCGGGCGCGGCAACATGGGCATCGTGTATCTCGCGCACGATCGGTCCCTCGACCGCGAGGTCGCGCTCAAGACCCTGCACGATTCCCTGGCCGAGGATCCCGAGGCGGTCGCGGCCTTTCGCGCCGAGGCGCTCAACGCCGCCAAGCTGCTCTCGCCGCACATCGTCGCCACCTACGCCGTCCTTGAGCACGAGGGCCGTCCGGTCATCGTGATGGAGGTGCTGCAGGGCGCCCCGCTCAGCCGCGCGCTGGAGGCCGGCCGCACGTTCACCGCCGCCGAGATCGTGCAGGTGGGATGCGACGTGGCGCGGGCCCTGGCGGTCGCGCACGCGCACGGCGTGGTGCACCGCGACATCAAGCCGGACAACATCGTGGCCGCCGAGGGCGGCCCGGCCAAGGTCATGGACTTCGGCATCGCCTCCGCGGTGGCCGGCGGGGGCGCCGCGGGCGTCGGCACCGCCGCCTACATGCCGCCCGAGCAAGTGCTCGGCGAGGCCGATGCGCGGGCCGACCTCTACGCGCTCGGCGGCACCCTCTACGAGATGGCCACCGGGCGGCTGCCCTTCGAGGGCGAAACGCCCGAGATGATGCTCTATCGCAAGCAGCACGAGCCGCCGCTGCCGCCCAGCCGCTTCGGCGTCGCGCTGCCGGCGAGCGTCGAGAAGCTGGTGCTGCGCCTGCTCGAGCCCGACCCCGCTCATCGTCCACAGAGCGCCGAGGAAGTGCACGCGGTGCTCGCCGAGGCGATGCAGGCGGCGCGCACGAAGGCCGCCGCGCGCCGCGGCGACGCCGGCGCGCTGGTCGGCCGCGACGAGGATCTCGCGCGCGTGCGCGAACTGGTCGGGCACGCGGCCCTGGGTGCCAGCTCCGTCATCCGCGTGCGCGGCGAGGCAGGCTGCGGCCGGACCCGGTTCCTCCACGAGGCGGCCGCCGAGGCACAGGCCGCCGGTCTTCGCCGGCTCGAGATCGCGCCCAGCGCGGCGGGTTCACGCGTGCCGTTCGCCGCGCTCGCGTGCGCGCTGACGTCGGCGGGGCAGCGTTGCGACGCACGGCTCGCCGACGTCCGCGACGCCCTGGCCGCGTGGTGCGCCGCCGGCCCGGGCTGCGTGATCGTCGACGATGCGCCGTGGCTCGACGACGCCTCCGCCGATGTGCTCACCCGCCAGGCCCGCGCGGCCGCCGCCGGCATCGTCTGGCTGCTGGGTGGCGCCGCGCCCGACACCGAGGCAGGCTGGACCGATCATCTGGGCTCCGGCGAGCTGACGATCTGCGACATCGACCTCGGCCCATTGCCGGAAGACTCGTTCGTCGACATGCTGCGCGCCACACTGCACCAGCCGCTGTTCACCGAGGACTTCGTGCAGGCGTTGTACGCGCGCACCCGCGGCGTGCCCGCCGACGTCGTCGACCTGGTGCGCGCGCTGCAGGACGAGGGCGTGCTCCTGCAGGAGAAGGGCCGCTGGGTGGTCACCGGCGCGCTCGAGCAGGTGCACTCGCCGGCGTCGATGCGTCGGCGCGCGCGCTTGCGGTTGACCGGGGTGTCGCCCGAGCACCGCGTCCTGCTCGACTGCGCCGCGGTGCAGGGTGTCAGCTTCCACCCCGCCGTCGTCGCCCTCGCGCAGGGCACCACGGAACTCGCCATCTTGCAGGCGCTGCACGGCGGCGCCCGCGGGCAGCGGCTGCTCGCCTGGCACGAGGACGGCACCGTCAGCTTTGCGCATCCGTCGGTGCGCGAGATGCTCTACGACGACATGCCGGAGGCGTTGCGCCGCACCTATCATCGTCTCACCGCCGCCGCGCTCGACGCCTGGGCCGCGCCCGACGATGGCGCGGCGCGCGCCGCGCTGGCCAGCCATGCGTTCCGCGCCGGCGACTACGAGCGCGCCCGCCCGCACCTGCTGCGCGCCGGCGAGCGCGCCGCGCACCTGTTCGAGCACGAGGCCGCCGAGGACTTCTACCGCCGCGCACTGGTCTGCTACGACCACGCGACCGGGTCCGAGGACACCACCCGCGAGCAGTGCAAGCTGCGCGAGACCTTGGGCCTTCTGTGCTCGGACCTGGGCCGCCACGCCGACGCCTTCGACCACTTCGACATCGCGCGCAGTCTCGCCCAAGCGTACGGCGACAAGCCGCGCGCCGCGCGCCTCGCCAAGCAGATGGGCGATGTGGCCGACGCGCGGCAGGACACCGAGTTGGCGCTACGCCTCTACGCCGAGGCGCAGATGCTGTACGAAGAAGCCGGCGACGTGCAGGGCCTGGCCGACGTCTACCGCGCCACCGGCAACGTCTACTTCGAGCGCAGCGACATGCCGCGCGTGCTGGAGTTCTACGGCAAGACACTCGCCATTGCCGAGGCCACCAACGACCGCAGCCTGATCGCGCGCGCCTGCAACAACCTCGGCGCCGCGTACAACGTCCGCGGCGAGCGGGCCGCGGCGATCAGCCACTACCAGCGCAGCATCGAGAGCTATCGCGCGATCGAGGACGCCCGCGGCGAGGCACAGACGACCCACAACATCGGGATGACCTACGCCGAGCTGCACAACTGGGCGGAGGCGGTGAATTTCTATCGCCGCGCGGTCACTCTGGCCGAGGGCATCCAGTTCACCGAGCTGCAGGCCATCGCCCGCTTGGCGCTCGCCGAGGCCGAGGCCCGCCTGGGCCAACTCGACAGCGCGGAAGAAAACATCGATCGCGCCCTCGCCACCTTCCGTGAGCGTCAGGATCGCCTCGGAGTGGCCGATAGCTACCGGGTGAAGGCCGTCATCGCCGGCCGCGCGGGCCGTGCCGCGGAGGCCGAGCAGTACTTCGAGGACTCGCTGCGCGTCTGCGACGAGATCGGCGGCAAGCTGCAGGAAGCGGAATGCCGTCGTGACTACGCCGTCTTTCTCTCGCAGGTCGACCGGGTCGACGAAGCCCGCTTGCACCTGGAACTCGCGCACCTGTCCTTCATCGACCTGCAGGCGAGCGAGCACGCCGTCGATGTCCAGCGCCTGCTCGATGCGCTGGACAGTCCCCTCCCCGAGCAAGAGGAGCGAGCCGCATGACGCCGCCCACCGCGGACAGTCTCGACGACGCTCAGGCATTGCGCGTCCGCGTCGAGGCGTTGGAATCCGAGCGGCTCGAGCTGCTCGGCGAACTCGAATCGGCCTACGAGCGCCTCGGCATCACGGTGCACCAGGCGCGGCAGGAAGCCGACCTGCTCTATCGCGAGATCACCGAGCGCACCGCCCGCCTCGAACGGCGCGGCGCCGGCCATGTCGC
>JBKJUD010000117.1:0-6094 GCA_046590735.1 Candidatus Eiseniibacteriota bacterium
GCGCGTGACGACGATCCGGGTCTGCGCGCCGTCCGGGGTGCGAACGAAGTAGATCCCGCGACCGGCGGCCGTGCCGCGGCCATCGCGCAGGTTCCAGGTGGCGCGCGCCTGTGCAGCGCCCGCCGCCTCGACGGCGGCATGGCCCGCGACGCGTCCATTCAGGTCGAACACCGGCAGCGCCTCCGGCAGCGCGCCGCCCTGCAGCGCGAACGACACCGTCGCGGCGCCATGGCGCGCCATCACGCTGGTCCCCGCGATCGTGCGCGGCTCGGAGGCCGTCTCCGCCACGTCCCAGTCCCCGAGCTCGCCCGCATACGACGTGGTGACCAAGGGCACCGTCTCGCCCCGCTTGGCCGCCTCGAGCGCGGCGGTGGTCACCGTGAAGGTCAGCTTGTCCGAGCCGAGCACCGGCCACGGCGCGTTCACCGCCACCTTCGAGACCCAGTTGAACGTGCCGAGCGGCGCGTTGCTCGGGAGCACCTTGGTCACGCTGGTGGTGCGGACCTCGCCGGGCGCCAAAGTCATGGTGCGGTAGCCCCCGGCCGGGTTGTTGGAGAGCGGCTGGCCGCTCGGCATCACCACCTCGTTCCACTGCTTCCAAGTCACCGTGCCCGACGTGTTGTTGCGCACGTCGTAGCTGAAGGACAGCGTGCCGCCGCGCGAGAGCGAGATGCTGTGCGTGGACAGCGTCACCGTGGCCTCGCCGGCCGAGGGCTGCCCCGAGCGAATCAGGTAGAGCGTCGAGGGCCGCACTTCGTCGAGGATGCCCTGCACCTGCGACTGCGCCGGGTAGAACGTGGTGCCCAGCTCGATGGTGTAGCCGATGTTCTGCGGCTTCTGGCCGGTCTCGCCGTAGGCCCAGTCGGTGTACTCGCCGTTGACCAGGTAGAGCAGCTCCGGCGCGGTGCCGATCGAGTAGCCGTTCGGGTTGTTCATGCTGTCGGCGGCGACGTTCATCGTGAGGTGGTCGGGCGTGTGCAGGTTGTAGCCGTAGCCCCACGGGTAGAGGATCAGCTCGCCGTACGAGTGGAACGAGATCGACGAGATGAAGTTGTGCTGCGCCATGAAGTCGCGCACGTGCTGGTTCTCGAGTTCGGAGTTCGGGCCGGTCCCGCGGTAGGTGTCGGAGCCGCCGCTGCCGCTGGAGCCGACGTTGTCCAGGCCCCACTTGTACGAGTAGTTGCGGTTGTTGTCGACGCCCCAGGTGCCGTCGCCGTTGTTGCGGCGGTTCTTGCGCCAGTTCTGGTCGGTGGTCTCGCAGTAGACGTGGCCGTCCGGGTTGACCATCGGGACGATCCACACTTCCTGGTTGTTGACGATGTTGGTGACCTCCGTCTTCACGCCGTACTCCGTGGTCAGCGTGTTGAGCAGGTCGAGCGGCACCTCCACCGACATCGGCTCGCGGGCGTGGTGGCAGCCCAGGATCAGCACTTCGGCCTTTCCCGGCGTGTGGCCGTTGGGTGAGGCGGACACCTGCATGCCCCAGATGTCGCGACCCTCGAGCGTCTGGCCGAGCGACACGACGTTGCTGGTGATCGACGGGTAGGCGGCGTGGACGGACTGCATCTGAGCGAGCATCTGCGCGTAGGTGTGGAAGTACGTCGGATACGGCGCGGCGCCGCGTAGCGCGTCGTAGCTGGCGTCGATGTCGGGATCGACCACGGTGAACAGGAAGCCGTGGCGGGCGAGGGTCAGCTTGTCCGCGTGGGTGACCACCATCTCGACGGAGGTCGGGGTGACGGCCTCGGTCATGTCGAGGTCGAGGATCTGCAGGTCGCGCATGTCCTGGGGGGTGTGGATCGCGACGCGGATGATCTCGCGGTGCGGCAGTTGTGCCCGCGAGGTGATGGAGCCGTTGTTGCCCGCGGCGAACGCGCCGATGGCGGCGGTGGCCAGCAGGACGGCCATGGTGGCGGCCGTGACAAAGCGGGGGGTGAACCTCATCGTCGAGACACTCCTTGGCATGTGTGCGTGGTGGGCGAGGGGCTAGGGGGACGCGCGTCGATGGGGGCCCTACCCGGCGGTGTGCGTGCGGCGGCAGGACGCAGGCCCGAACTGGAAGTCTACCACGGCCATCGATTGAGGATCAAACGAACCCTGTCACTCGGTCTCGGCTCCGGCCGTGACCGATTAGTACAGATTTCCCTATCCACTCCGGCTCGGCGGTGGCACGGTGCTCCTGATCCGGTGGGCGTGGCGCGGGTACGCCACCCGCTCCGTCGCCGCCGGCGAGAGTGCTCCCCAATGCACCTTGGAAGGAGTACCCCCGACATGAATCGTGCCAGCATTCGCCTCGCGATCCTCGCCTCGATCATCCTCACCGCCTTCAGCTCCCTGGCCCACGCCAATGGACGCATTCTCCCGTCTGCTCGACCGAGCGATGTCAACTACACCACGGGCTGCCTGGAGTGCTCCACCGGCGGGGCGCTGGCCAACTGCACCGTCACCCTCGAGTACTGGGACTCCAGCGGCATCCTCGTGACTGCCACGGTGGTGACCGACTCCGATGGCTGCTTCAGCAAGAAGATCACCTGCACGGGCTCGAACCAGCAGGGCGAGCACTGGGTCATCTCCGCCAGTTGCTGTCCGTCGAATTCGTGGACGATTCCCACCACGAAGTGCTGGGGCGATCTCGGGACGCTGGTGTGCGAGGACTGCACGGGCTGCACGTCGCCTCCTGCCAACATGGTCGGCTGGTGGCAACTCGATGAGTCGGGCCCGGGCACCTCGGCCGACATGGCGGGTGGCAACACCTGCGCCTGGATTGGCGCGCCGACGGTGAATGCGAGCCAGTACGTTGGCAAGTCGCTGCAGTTCGCCACCGCGAATGACTACGTGAGCTGCCCGACACCCAATGGGAACGCGAATGTCGGCACCGGCGACTTCTCGATCGACGCGTGGATCAAGAGCACCGATCTCACCGAGAACTACCGCACCATCGTCGACCACCGGCAGAAGGTCGTGCAGGGCAGTCTGAAACTGCTGTATGGATACCAGTTCTACACCACCTACGGCTTCCTTGGCCTGCAGATCGCCGACGGCACCACGGGCGATTACACGTACTTCCTGCCGAAGGTGATCGACGGCTTGTGGCACCACGTTGCCGCAACCGTCCAGCGCGGCGTCTCCGCCGGTGGCGTGAAGCTGTACGTCGACGGCGTGCCCCAGTTCACCAACTTCGACCCGACGCCGCACATGGGCTCGCTCAACAACAGCGGCTCGGTGCGCATCGGCCAAGCCTACGACGGTTCGTCGGCGGCATTCAACGGATCGATCGACGAGGTCGAGATCTTCCGGCGTGCGCTCACCCCCGCCGAGGTCGCGGCCCTCTACGCAGCCGGGACGCGTGGCAAGTGCAAGGACGCGTGCTACGTGCCATGGGACGTGCCGATGTGCTCGAATGCGACGAGCGCGACCACGAACCTGACCATCTGCAACTACTCCACCGCCCCGGTGACCTACAACTACTCGCTCGTCGGCCTGCCGACCGGCCCGGGATGTTCATTCGCGGGCCCGACGGTGTTCTCCCCGATGGCCGGGACGGTCACCGTCGCCGGCGGCGCGTGCATGAACGTGCCGATCTCCATCGGCAACCCCGGCCTCACCGGCAACCTGGTGTCGTGCTATCGCGCCACGGTCACCAACACGACGACGGGCCGCATCTTCCACTGCGATGGCTCGGTCCAGGGCAATCCATGCACCACGCACACGTGGGCCACCGTCGGCACGATCGCGGTGGTGCTCGATCCGGTCATCCTCTCGAAGACCCTCACGTTCGTGGGCACCAACCTGTCCCCGGTGGCCATCGACGTGCCCGTGATGATCGACGCGATGCCGGGCGACATGTCGCCGGACGAGCGCATCGTCTCGCTGAATGGTCTCCCGCCGGGCGAGCCGGTGCGGCAGACCGTGCACCTCGATCCCGGTCAAACCGTGAACGTCCAGGTGGAGTGCGCGTTCAGCGCGTGGGATCCGTTCATGGCGCACAGCATCATGCTCAACGCCGATGTCGATGGCGATGGCCTGATGGAAGCGGTGACGTCCTACCTCGTCTACCAGGGCAGCGCGACGCCGGTGGCGGTCGACAACGGGCCGGGCCGGACCCCGGTGCCGGGCCTGGCGGTCTCGCCCGCGCCGTTCCGCGATCACCTTGACGTCAGCTTCACGCTCGACGCCGCGTCGCCGGTGCTGGTGCAGATCTGCGACGTGACCGGCCGCGTCGTGCGCACGCTGAGCCAAGGCGTGATGCAGCGCGGGCCGCAGCAGTTCTCCTGGGACGGGCGCTACGCCGATGGCCGCGTCGCCGGCACCGGGCTCTACCTCGTGCGGGTGCAGGCGGGCACCCGCGTGCTGAGCGCGAAGGTGCTGCGCACGCGCTAGGCGCCGCGCGAAGGCGCGCACACGACACGGGCGGGGGCGATCGCGGCGGTCGCCCCCGCCTCGCCGTGGCCGCACGGGGACGGGGAGGACGGTGTGAATCGCGAGTTGCTGGTGCTCTACGATGGCGAGTGTCCGCTGTGCGTGGGAGCGGTGCGCTTCCTGCTGCAGCACGACGCGGCCGCGCGGCTGCGCTTCGCGCCTCGCTCCAGCGCCACCGCGCAGGCCATTCGCGCGCGACGACCGGAGTGGGCGGCGCTCGACTCGATGGTGGTCCTCGACCGTGACCGCGATGTCGCCTGGGTGCGGAGCGATGCCGTGCTGGCGGCGACCGCCGCGCTCGGTGGCGGCTGGGCCGTGCTGGCCCTGCTGGGGCGCCTGGTGCCGCGCAGTGTGCGCGATGCCGCCTATCGCGTGTTCGCGCGGATGCGTCGCCGTCTGGCCGCCGGCCGCGCGTGCCCGGTCATGCCGGAGGCGTGGCGCGACCGCTTTCTCGACTGAGCGTCGCCGGCGGCTACTCCCCGTCCTTCGCGGCGGTGCAGACGTCGCACCCCTTGTCGAAGATCACCCGCCACACGCCCGGCGCCTCGCGGCGCCAGATCGACGTGAACGTGGCGATCAGCGTGCCGTGGGCGTCGCGCACCGGGCCACTGCTCAGCGCCAGCGTGCCGGAATCCAGCACTTCGACCTGGTCGGGTTCCCACGAGAACGGCGCCGCCGGGGTGTCGAAGAAGCGCTTCCATCCCGCCGCGATCGCCGCGCGGCCGCGCAGCGGCTCGGGGCCGCCGAAGAACACCGCCTCGCGCGCGAGGTAGCGCGCGAAGCCCGCGTGATCGCGCGCAGCCATGGTGTGCGCGAAGGCGCGTTCGGCCTGCAGGACCTCGTTGCGCAGATGGGCGCGGCTCGGCTTGGCGGCGGAGGCGGCGGGGGCGGGGGACGCGGCGGCCAGTGCGGCGCACGCCGCCAGGCCGATCAGGAAGCGACTCATGAGTGCTCTCCTCGCGGGGATGCCGGAAACAGGCGCAGACGCGGCGCGGCCATTGTGGTCCGCGTCGCGCCCGGCTGTCTACACGCCCCAGCCGCAGCGTGACGCGGAACCTGCACGGGCCTCGCGATCTCCCATAGGCGGTTCGCACGCCACGGCTCGCGTGGCGCGCGAGACCCCCCGATCCGTTGGGTCGGCCCCCGGAGAACGGCACCATGGCGGGACGCAAGCACTCTCGCGCCTCGCAGGAGAAGGTGGAAGACACGATGCACGAATTCAAGAAGGGCACGCTGCGCGGCGGCAGCGGCAAGAAGGTCACCAGTCGCAGGCAGGCGGTGGCGATCGGCTTGTCCGGCGCCCGGAAGAAGGGCGCGAAGGTGCCGGGCACATCGTCGTAGGCGGCACCTCGTTTCTCGCAGGAATTCCCCCCAGCTCCACCATACGGCGGGGCGGCGCCGTCGCCCCTCTTGGTCTTGCGTTGCAGCCACGCGACGCCCCGCCGTCTTCGGCAGCCGCTGCCGCGTCGCGTCGAACCAGGCCCACGGATCCCGACGCTGCGCCGCCAGGCGGCGCTTCGCCTCCGTGAGCGGGAACAGCGGGGGACCGTCGAGCCGTGCGAGTTGTTCCCACGCCAACGGCCATGCCACCGAACCCTAAGGTTGCGACGGTGTGCGCGAAGTCCTTCACCTCGTCCCAGCCGGCCGCGGGGTGCAGCGGGACGACCACGTGCAG
>JBKJUD010000366.1:0-8376 GCA_046590735.1 Candidatus Eiseniibacteriota bacterium
CGGATGATGTCGTGCGCCTGCGGACGGATCGTCATCGGCAGCAGCGCGGCGCTGCGGTCATCCGCCTCGCCCCAGCGCGCGTTGATCTGCGGTGTGCAGGACGACGTCGCCCAGGTGTCGAGCACGTCACGGTCCGGCGTGAACGCGCTGCCGCCGCACGCGGCGCAGGCGCTCAGCGGCGCGTCGACGAGCGGATTCACCGGCAACTGCGACTCCGCCGCCGGCACCGTCGCGCCGCAGCCGTCGCAGTACCACACCGGGATCGGGACGCCATAATGCCGCTGGCGCGACACGCACCAGTCCCACGACAGGTTCTCGACCCAGCTATCGAAGCGGCCCTTCATGTACTCGGGGAACCACTTCACCTTTGCACCCATTGCCAGCAGGTCGGCCTTGTGGTCCAGGACGTTCACGAACCACTGGTCGGTGATCGCGAACTCCACCGGGGTCTGGCAGCGCTCGTGCACCTTTACCGCGTGCTGCAGCGGCTCGCGCGTGAGCATCTCGCCGGAGGCTTCGAGCAGTTCGGCCACCGCCGCGCGTGCGGCCTTGATCTTCAAGCCATCGAGCGCCTCGCCGGAGTCGCGCAGCTTGCCGTCGAGCGTGAAGGTGCCGCGATAGGGCAGAGCGAACTGGCGCCACCACTCGATGTCGGTCTGGTCGCCGAAGGTGCAGCACATGACGATGCCGGTGCCCTTCTCGGGATCGACGCGCGCGTCGGCGAGCACCGGCACCTCGTGGCCGCTGTACGGGACGCGGGCTGTCGTGCCGGCGAGCGCGGTGTAGCGCGCGTCGTCGGGGTGGTAGACCAGGGCGACGCACGCCGGGAGCAGCTCGGGCCGCGTCGTCGCGATGACGATGTCCGCGTCCTCGGCGCCGCGGAAGCGCAGCCAGTTCCAGTGGCTCGGCAGCTCCTTGTCCTCGAGGTCGGCCTGCGCGAGCGCGGTGCCGCAGGTGCTGCACCACAGCATCGGCAAGCGCGAGCGATGCAGGAAGCCCTTGGCCAGCAGGTCGAGGAACGAGCGCTGCGAGATGCGGCGGCTGCGCGCGTCGATGGTGCGGTAGCACTGCGTCCAGTCCGCGCTCAGGCCGAGCGTGCGCCATAGCGCCTCGTACTGCTGCTCGGCGTCGCCGACGGTGGCCTCGCACAGCGCGATGAACGCCTCGCGCGACATCTGCCGCGAGCTGACGTCGTGGATCTTCTCGACGAAGCGTTCGGTCGGCAGCCCGTTGTCATCGAACCCGAACGGGTAGAAGACGTTCGCGCCGCGCATGCGGTGATAGCGGACGAGGATCTCGGCCTGTGTGTAGCTGTAGACATGCCCGATGTGGATGACGCCGGAGACCGTCGGCGGCGGGGTGTCGACGGAGAACCGTTCGCCCGGCGCGTCGGGATCGTAGCGATACAGGCCGGCGGCTTCCCACGCGTCCTGCCACTTCTTCTCGACCTCGCGGGCAGGGTAGTGCTTGGGCAGGGCGGTGGGCATGGCGGGACGATCCTCCTGGGCGGCGCGGGCCGGGGGGCCGCAGCCGATGGGCCGAAACTGCGAGCGCCGGAGCGTACAGGGTGGGCCGGGACAGTGTCGAGGGCCGCCCCGCCGGACGGCGGTGCGTCGCGCCTAGCGCAGGAAGACGAAGCGGACCTGGGCCCGGCGATCTCCGGCTTGGGCGAGCGCCCAATATACCCCGGCGGGCAGCGGCACGCCCGCGTCGGACACGCCGTCCCACCCCACGCGATGCAGGCCGGCGCCGGCAACCTCCAAGCGGCGCACGACACGGCCGGCCGCATCGAGCACCACCAGCGCCGCCCGCGCCGCCGCGCTCGCCACCTCCAACTCCGCATGCCCGCGCGCCGGCTGCGTCACGCAGCGCAGCGCCATCGACGCTGGCGGCGTCGTACCCTGCGCCACCGCCGTCGCCCCGCCACTGGCCAGCCCGATGTAGTAGTTCCGCGCCGCCTCCACCTCCGCGTAGGCACGCGCCGAGTCGGACGGCGAACTCCACGCCAGGTTCATGTCGAGCACCGAGCGCATTCCGTCGAGCCAGCTGGCGAAGTACGTCGCATCGCCCGGCACCAGGATCCGCGCGCCGCCGACCAGCGCATACACCGCCCCGGTGTGCGCGAACAGCGAGTCGCCCGGCGTGCGCACGCTCGGCAGCCGGCCTGAGACGCGCGCGGCGATCCACGCGCTGCCCGCCGTCTCGATCGCCACCGTCGTGTCGATCGCGGTGGTGCCCGCCGGTAGCACGAGGGAGGTTGCCACGACGCCGTTGCGCACGATGTCGACGCGACTGATGGAATCGTGCGAACGGACCGACACGGCCACGTCGACGCTGCGCGGTTCCGCGAGCGACACGTCCACGCTGTCGCCGGCCGGCTTGCCGTTGACGGTGAAGCGGGTGATGATCGGCCCGTTCGTCACGAAGCAGCGCCCGCGCTTCAGTTGCTGGCACCAGGTGGCGAAGCTGAACGGCGCCCCGTCGAGTCCGACGATGACCTGCCATCCGCCCAGCGGCAGGTCGGTCGTGCGGTTCATCGCCGCATCTGTCCCCGCGGAGGGCGCGATGCGAAACCCGCAGCCGAGCGCGTGATACCACGTCGCGGTGTCGATGCCGTGGCCGGCGTAGTTGCTGTTGGAGGCGATGTCGATCGCGTCGACGCGGCCGCGCCACAAGTCGGCGGGGAGTTCCCGCGCGATGCCGCTGCCTGGCCACGCGCCGGTGGCGTAGAAGAAGCCGTCGGTGAGCGGATGCGCGGCGATGGTGATCGCGCCCTGCGCACGGGCGGAGTCGGCGAGGTCCATCAGCAGCGGCCAGTACGGTTCGCCGCTCACCGGCTGCACCAGGCGCGACAGGCCGAGCATGCTCAGGTGCCCGTAAACCCACGCGCGATTTTCCTCGCCCATCGCCACCACGCAGTCCGGCGTGCTCACCGGATCCGGGCCGCCGGTGAAGTACCAGTCGTTGTCGAGGCAGCTCACCACGTTGAGGCCTTCGGCCTGGCCCATCCACCAGGCATCCGACGGCCGCATGATGTAGGTGCCGCCGCCGTGGTTGATGTGGGCGTGCGTGTCGCCGGTCCACAGGCTGAGCGCGGGCAGGTCGATCCACCGCGCCACGCGAATCGTGCGCGTGGTCGGCGTGGAGACGATTACCGTATCGGCCGCGGGGCGCCACGCGTACCCGTGATGCGCGGCGATCGTCACGCGCCCGGCCGGCACCAGCACGGTGCAGGTGCCGCGCGTGTAGAAGTAGCCGAGCGCGACGGCGTGATAGAACGATGTCGTGTCGGCGGGCCAGCGCGGCTTGCCGGAAGCATCGAGCACGCTCAGCCGGGCAGCGAGCGGCAGGCCGGTCTCGCTGTCGGTGACGGAGAGGGTGAGCGGGATGAGGGGGTCAGCGGGGGCGGGGGTGCCGGCGCCGGCGCCGCGCGGGAAGCCGAGGAGCAGCAGTGCGACACCGAGGAGACACGGGGCGATCCGCGCGCGCAGAAGATTCGAGTGCTTCACGCGCACAAGTCTACGCATCGTCGCGGCACGCGTCCAGTGCATGTGCGAGCATGTGCGAGCGTGATGGAACAGTAGGGATAGTCGGTGCTCCGAATGTCGTGCTACGGTGCGCGTGGTCGTTCACGCATGGCGGCAACCCTTGGAGATGCGAGCATGAGCAGCGAACCTTCCATCGGCATTCGCGACGTGGGACAAGTCGCGCTCGTGGTGCAGGACGTCGAACGCGCGACCGCCTTCTACCGCGACATCCTGGGGCTGCCGTTTCTGTTCGCGCCGCCGGGGATGGCGTTCTTCCAGGCCGGCGGCGTGCGGCTGATGCTGTCGCTGCCCAGCTCACCCGAGGTCGATCATCCGGCGTCGATCCTCTTCTACACGGT
Source organism: Candidatus Eiseniibacteriota bacterium (assembly GCA_046590735.1). Taxonomy (GTDB): domain Bacteria; phylum Eisenbacteria; class RBG-16-71-46; order CAZEPH01; family CAZEPH01; genus JBKJUD01. Next base: position 3,887 of record JBKJUD010000366.1, read on the forward strand.
TCCCGACATCCACGCGTCCCACGCGACGCTGGTCGCGCGTGGCGTCGAGGTGGTGCGCGATCCGCATTTCATCGCCCGCATGCCCGACCACGACCTGTGGATCTCCGACTATCGCGACAGCGAATCGAACCTCTTCGCCCTGATGTGCGAGGTGCGCGCCTGACACCCGAACGCTTGCAGGTCATCGATTCGCACACCGGTGGCGAGCCGACGCGGGTGGTGATCGGCGGCGGCCCCGACCTGGGCCGCGGGACGATGGCCGAGCGTCGCGCGCGCTTCCAGGCCGACTTCGATCGGTATCGTTCCGCGGTGGCGAACGAACCGCGCGGGTCCGACCCGGTCGTCGGCGCGTGGTTGTGCGCGCCGGCGATGCCGGAGTGTGTGACCGGCGTGATCTTTTTCAACAATGTCGGGTACCTCGGCATGTGCGGCCACGGCGCCATCGGCGTGGTGACGACGCTTGCGCACGTGGGTCGGCTGGCGCCCGGTGCGCATCGTCTCGACACGCCGGTCGGCGTGGTGGACGCGACGCTCGAGGGGGACGGCCGGGTGTCCATCGACAACGTCCTCAGCTATCGGACGCAAGTGGCGACCGTCCGTGTCGAGGGGCTCGGCGACGTCACCGGCGACGTCGCGTGGGGCGGCAACTGGTTCTTCCTCGTGCGCACGCCGCAGCTCGAGCTGTCATTGGCGCGGGCGGGCGAACTCTCCGCCATCACCCTGCGGATCCGCGCCGCCCTGACCGCCGCCGGTATCACTGGAGACGACGGTGGCGAGATCGACCACGTCGAACTCTTTGGCCCGGCCTCCAGCGACGCAGCCGATAGCCGCAACTTTGTCATGTGCCCCGGCGGCGCGTACGACCGGTCCCCGTGCGGCACCGGCACCAGCGCGAAGCTCGCCTGTCTATACGCCGACGGCGTGCTCGCCGAGGGCCGGGTGTGGCGACAGGAGAGTCTCGTCGGCAGCGTGTTCGACGGATGGGTGCGCGCCGAGGGACGCGGAGTGCGGCCGACGATCCGCGGGCAGGCCTTCGTGACCGGCGAATCCACGCTGCTGCTGGATCCACGCGACCCGCTGTGCTGGGGGATCCGGTGAGCGACCGCGTCACGGTGATCGGCGGCGGCGTGCTCGGGCTGTGCGTGGCCGATCATGCCGCGGCGCGCGGGTTCCGGGTCACCGTGCTCGAGCGCGAAACGGAAGATCACGCGTCGTGTTCGTTCGGCAACGCCGGGATGATCGTCCCGAGCCACATCGTGCCGCTCGCCGCGCCGGGGGTGGTCGGCCAGGCGTTGCGCTGGATGCGCGACCCGGCGAGTCCGTTCCACGTCACGCCGCGCCTCGACCGCGCCTTCCTGCGCTGGAGCTGGCTGTTCGCGCGACATGCCACCGCCGCGCATGTCGCGGCGGCCGCGCCCGTGCTGCGCGATCTGCAACGCGCCAGCCGCGCGCTCTACGCTGACCTCGCCGGCGACACCGGGAATGCGATCGCACTCGAGCAGCGCGGACTCCTGCTTCTCTGTCGCACCCAGGCTGGTCTCGACGCCGCCGTGCACGACGCGGAGCTGGCGCGCGGTCTGGGGATCACGGCCGAGGTGCTCGACGCGCCCGGCGTCGCGGCGCGCGAGACAGCCACGCCGATTACCTGCGCGGGCGGCGTGTACTTTCCGCGCGATGCGTCGCTGACCCCGGGGGCGCTGATGGCGGCGCTCCGGGCGCGGGTCGCCGCGCGCGGCGTGCAGGTCCGCTACGAGACCGAGGTGCTCGGCTGGCGCATGGAAGGCGACCGGGTGCGCGCCGTGCGCACCGCGGCGCGCGACGACATCGAGGCGGGTCAGGTCGTGCTCGCCGGCGGCGTCTGGTCGCGCGGGCTTGTCCGCGAGCTGGCGCTGGAACTGCCGCTGGAAGCGGGCAAGGGCTACAGTCTGACGCTCGACGATCCGCCCGCGCGCCCCAGCCTCTGCGCGCTCCTCGCCGAGGCGCACGTGGCGGTCACGCCGATGGGCGCGGCGGTACGCGTGGGCGGCACGATGGAACTCGCCGGGCTCGATCGGCGCATCAATCCCGTGCGGGTGCGCGGGATCCTCGACGCGGTCGAGCGGTACTATCCGACGCTGCCGGCCGCCGCGTTCGCGCGCGTCACGCCGTGGGCCGGTCTGCGCCCATGCTCGCCCGACGGCCTGCCGTACATCGGTCGCACCCGCCGCGCACGCAATCTGCTGCTGGCCACCGGGCACGCGATGATGGGCGTGAGCCTGGCGCCGATCACTGGACAACTCGTCGCAGAGGTGCTCGCGGGGACGGCGCCGTCCATCGACCTGGCGCCACTCTCGCCCGATCGCTTCTCGCACTGAAAGGACCCACGCGCATGCTCTGGGACGGCGTCCTCCCGGCCATCACCACGGAATTCACCGACGATCTCGCGGTCGATCACGCGCACCTCGCCGCACACGTCCGCTGGCTGCTCGACGCGGGGTGCCGCGGCATCGTGCCGCTGGGATCGCTGGGCGAGGGCGCCACCCTCACCGCTGACGAGAAGCGGGCCATCCTGCGCACCTGCGTCGCCGCGGCGGCCGGCCGCGCGCCGGTGATCGCCGGCATCTCGGCGCTCGCCACCGCAGAGGCGGTGCGGCTCGCGCGCGATGCCGCCGCCGCCGGCTGCGAGGGGCTCATGGTGCTGCCACCGTACGTCTACTCCACCGACTGGCGCGAGATGCGCGCGCACGTCGCCGCCGTGATCGACGCCACGCCGCTGTCGTGCATGCTGTACAACAACCCGCTCGCCTATCGCACCGACTTCCTGCCCGCGCAGGTGGCGGAACTCGCGGCCGCACATCCCAACCTGCACGCGATCAAGGAATCGAGCGCCGACGTCCGCCGCCTCGCCGCCGTGCGCGCGTTGCTGGGCGACCGGCTGACCATCGCCGTCGGTGTCGATGACCTCGTGGTCGAGGCAGTGCAGGCCGGGGCCACGTCGTGGGTCGCCGGGCTGGTAAACGCGCTCCCGCACGAATCGCTCGCGCTGTTCGAGGCCGCGCGCCGCGGCGCCGACACCCGCGCGTTGTACGAGTGGTTCCTGCCGCTGCTGCGCCTGGACACCGGGCCGAAGTTCGTGCAGGCGATCAAGCTCGCGCAGGCCGCGTGGGGCCGCGGCAGCGAGCGGGTGCGTCCCCCGCGCCTCGTGCTCGAGGGCGCCGAGCGCGCGGCAACGCTCGCGATCATCCGCGCCGCGCGCGCGAGCCAGCCGGCGCAGGCGCGCGCGTGAGCGCGGACGGCTTCCACGGCACCTCGCTGGTGGTCGGCGCGTTCACCCCGCCGGCCGGCGCGCCGTTCCACGCGTGGGACCCGGCCGCCAACGTGGCGCTGCCCGCATCCTTCCACACTGCCACCCGCGCGGACCTCGCCGCCGCCGTCGCCGCCGCGCGCGAGGCGTTCCCGTCCTACGCCGCCCTCGACCCCGCCACCCGCGTCGCGTTCCTGCGAGCGATCGCGACGAGCCTCGAGTCCCGCCGCGACGCGCTGGTCGCCCGCGCCCAGCGCGAGACCGCGCTCCCTGCCGCGCGTCTGCACAGCGAACTCGGGCGCACCGTCGGCCAGTTGCAGATGTTCGCCGCGCTCCTCGCGCAAGGCGACTGGGTCGACGCGCGCATCGACCGCGCCGATCCGTCCCGCACGCCCCAGCCCAAGCCGGATGTCCGCTCGATGCTCCGCCCGCTCGGTCCGGTCGCGGTGTTCGGCGCGAGCAACTTCCCCTTCGCGTATTCGGTCGCCGGTGGCGACACCGCCGCGGCGCTCGCCGCCGGCTGTCCCGTCATCGCCAAGGCGCATCCCGCACATCCGGGCGTGTCCGAACTCACCGCGCTTGCGGTGCGCGACGCACTCACCGCGTGCAACCTCGCACAGGGTATCTTCGCGCTGCTACACGACGCCGGCCACGCGCTCGGTGGCGCGCTGGTGCAGCATCCCGGCATCGCCGCGGTCGCGTTCACCGGCTCGCAGCGCGGCGGCCGCGCGCTGATGGATCTCGCCGCGGCGCGCCCCGTGCCGATTCCGGTGTTCGCGGAGATGGGCAGCACGAACCCGGTGTTCCTGCTGCCGGGCGCCCTCCGCGAGAACGCGGCGGGCCTCGCCGCCGGACTCGCGAGTTCCGTCACGGTGGGCGTCGGACAATTCTGCACCAACCCCGGCGTGCTGGTGGCGCTGCGCGACGAGGCCACCGCGGCGTGCCTGACCGATCTGGCGACGCGTCTCGCGGCGGTCGAACCGGCCGCGATGCTGACCCCGGACATCGCGCGCGCCTACGCGCGCGGCCTCGTCGAACGCGCCGCGCTGACCGGAGACCCGGCGCCGGCGCTCGCGGACTGCGGCGCGCCATCCGCGCTCTTCCGCACCTCCGCCGCCGCCTTCCTCGAGACACCTGCGCTGCGCGAGGAACTCTTCGGCCCCACCACCCTCGCCGTACTGTGCGAGTCGCCGGCCGAGATGCGGGC
>JBKJUD010000207.1:0-5224 GCA_046590735.1 Candidatus Eiseniibacteriota bacterium
GTACGTCGCCGGGTTCAAGCTGGCGCTGTCGATGGGCGCGGACCTGGTGTTCGAGATGGACGCCGACTTCTCCCACGATCCCACCAGCATCCTCACCTTCCTCGCCGCCGCCGAGCACGCCGACGTGGTGGTCGGCTCGCGCTACGTCAACGGCGTGACGGTGGTGAACTGGCCGCTGCAGCGGCTGATCCTGTCGTACACGGCCAACGTCTACACGCGGCTGGTGACCGGACTGCCGCTGGCCGATGCCACCGGGGGCTTCAAGTGCTTCCGCCGCGAGGTTCTCGAGGCGATCGACCTCGATCGCGTGCGCAGCGACGGCTACGCGTTTCAGATCGAGATGAACTGGAAGAGCTGGCGGCGCGGCTTCCGGCTGATGGAGATTCCCATCCTCTTCACCGACCGCCGCGTGGGCGTGTCGAAGATGAACCGCAAGATCATCTGGGAGGCGGTCGGCATGGTGTGGCGGTTGCGACTGATGTCGCTGCTCGGAAAACTGGACTAGGAGGCCGCATGCGCGTCGTGCCGCCGCCGATGCCCCCTGTCACCACGCTGCCGCTGGCCGTGGTGGTGGTCCACTATGAGACACCGGAATTCCTGCGCACCTGCCTGGAATCGCTCGCCGCCGCGTCCCCGCAGCTCCCGTGCGACATCGTCGTCGTCGACAATTCACGCTCGCCCGAGGCGGCCGACGCGGTGGTCGCCGGGTTCCCCGGGGTGCGGGTGTCGCGACCGGGCCGCAACGCGGGTTTCGCCGGCGGCGTGAACCACGGCTTCGCGGTGACCGACAGCGAGTACGTGGTCGTGCTCAACCCGGACGTGGTGGCCGCCCCGGGCGCGCTCGCCGCGCTCGTGGAGTTCATGGATCTGCACCCCGACGTCGGGCTGGCCGGCGCGCAACTGCGGAATCCCGACGGCACGCTGCAGTACTCGTGCCGCACCTTCTACACGCTGCCGGCGATCCTGCTGCGGCGCACGCCGCTGGGCCGGCTGTTCCCCAACAGCCGCGCGGTGCGCGAGCACCTGATGCTCGACTGGGACCATGCCACCGCGCGCGACGTGGACTGGGTGCTGGGCGCGGCGATGATCGCGCGGCGCAGCGCCGTGCAGGAGGTAGGGCCGGCCGACGAGCGCTTCTTCCTCTACTTCGAGGACGTGGACTGGTGCTACCGCATGCACCAGGCAGGCTGGCGCGTCGCCTACGTCCCGTCCTCGGTGATGGTCCATCACCATCAGCGCGCGAGCGCCCGCGGGCTGCACTCGCGCGGCCTGCGCATTCACCTGGCCTCGACGCTGAAGTTCTACGAGAAGTGGTCGCTGCTGCTGTACGTGGTGAAGAAGCACGCCGATGCAGTCCGCGGCGTGGGCTTGGTGGTGGCGGATGCCGCCGCGGTGCTGGTGGCCTTCGTCGTCGCCTACGCCGCGCGCTCGCTGGGCGCGCAGATCTTCACCAAGCCGCTGTTTCCGCTGGAGTCCTACGGCACCTTCATGGTGGTGGTCTCCGCGGTGACGCTGCTGGTGTTCGGCGCGCAGGGCCTGTACGCACGCTGGCGCGACCCGGCCGGCGAGATGCTGGCGCGGACGTTGCGCGCCGCGGTGATCAGCGGCGTGCTTCTCACCGCCGCCACGTTCGTGCTGAGCGTGAAGTTCTCGCGCGTGATCCTGGTGACCTTCGTGCCGACTCTCGCGCTGCTCACCGCATTTTCGCGCCTGGCGCTGGCGCGCGTGGTGCGTCGCGCCAGCGATGGCGGCCTCGATGTGCACCGCGTGCTGGTGGTGGGCGCGCCCGCCGCTGCCGCGCCGCTGGCCGACGCGGTCCGCGACGCCCGCGCCGAAGGGTACGCGCTCGCCGGGCAGATCGACCCGCGCGGTGCGCGCTTCCACGCCGCCACGCCGCAGCAGGTGCTGCGTCAGTTGCTCCACGCGGTGCGCGAGGGACGCGTCGGCGATGTGATCCTCGCCGCGCCCCTGCCCGAGGAACCGCTGTGCAGCCTGCTGGTCGCCGCGCTCGCCGACGCGGGCATCGCCGTGCACCTGGCCCCGGCCGGGCGCGAGTTGCTCAGCCACGGCAGCGTCATCGAGGAGATTGCCGGCATGCCGCTGGTGGCGTTGCGTGGGCGTCGCCGCCGGCGCACGCCACGGGGAAGCTTGACCGCCGCAGCGGACGACGCAGCGCGTCGCGCCGTCGCCGACGGGGGATCGGAGGGAGTGCAGTGACCTATCCATGCATCGCCGTGCGCCGCCTCGTGCCTCGCACGCGCCGCTCGTTCGTCCTCGTGGCCGCAGCCCTGCTCGGCCTGGCCGCGCTGGCCGGCCCCGCCGCGGCCAGCTTGCCGCCCCTGCGCGCGGGCGCGGGCGCGACCGACTGGACCACCTTCATGTCGCCGACCGCGCCGACGATGGTGCGCGGGGCCGGGACCGAGATCTGGTCCGCCACCTCCGCCGGCCTGCGGGGCTACGACACCCAGACGCAGCAGTGGCGCAGCTATTTCCGCGCCAACGGCCTGCCTGCCGACCGGGTGACCACGCTCGCCCTCGATGACAGCGCGCGCGTCTGGGTCGGCACCGCGGCCTCGGACCTTGCGCGCCTCGCGCGCAGCGGCGACGTGGAGATCGTGCCGCAGGCGCTGCTCAATTTGCCGGCCGGCGGCGTGACCGCGCTGGCCATCGCCGGCGACTCCCTGTGGATCGCGTCACCGCAGGAGATCGGCCTGTTGCGCCTGTCGCTGGTGCAGCGGATTACCGTGAGCGACCCGCTGGCGCGCGCGCAGCGCGGGATCCGCGCGCTGCTGGCGCTGAAGCCCGGCGAGGCGGGCGCCACCGAACGCGAACTGTGGGTCGGCGGTGACCAGGGCGTGATTCGCCTGGTCGGCTCGACGTGGTCGAGCGCGCAGGCGGGACTCGTGCCCGGCGACCCGATCATCGGCTTCACGCTCGGCGAAGGCAGCGTGTGGGCGGCGAGCCTGCGTCGCATGTACCGCTGGACCGGCGTCTCGTGGGTCGTCGAGACGCAGTCCTTCACCCGGATCTTCGGCCTGACCGGCACCGCCTCCAGCGTGACGGTCGCCGATACCGCCGCGGTCTTCCAGCACTCCATCGGTGGATGGACCTCGTTGGGCGCGCCTGGCGGACTGGCCGCGCACGGCGTCGCGCTCGATGCGTCCGGCACGCTCTACGTGGGCACCGAGTCCGGCCTCGCGCGCTTCTGCGCGCTGTGCGCGGCGCCCACCGCGTGGACTCTGCTGCGCGCCCCTGGCGGTCGCGCGGTGCGCGTGTCCGACCAGAGCGGCACCCGCATCGCCTTCGACGCCGGAGACAATCCCTGGATCAGCACGAAATTCGGCGGCATTGCCCGCTTTCACGCACCGACGCACGACTGGCGCAACTACGGCGCCGCCGAGGGCCTGGGCGACGACGCCTTCTACTTCGGCGCCTACACCGCGCGCGATGGCAGCCTGTGGTTCAGCAACTGGGGCCAGGGCGTCGTGCACGTGACGCCGGTGGCGGACACCTTCGCCTTCGAACTCATCCCGCCCACCGCGGGCGGGCTCACCGTGCCGTGGGCGATGGGGATCGGCCAGGATGGCGACGGCCGCATGTGGTTCGCGCACGACAACGATCCCGGCGCCGGCTTTACCTACGGCATCGACATCTTCGCTCCGCCCTCGACGTGGCAGCGCGCGTACACCGGCAACCAGCCGATGGCGAACGACCGGGTGTGGGCGGTGACCTTCGATACCTTCGACCGCGCGTGGATCGGCTATCGCCCGGGTGGCGTGCAGGTGTGGGACTGGAGGGGCAGCGGCGCGTGGAAAACCGTCGACCTGTCCCGGCTGGGGTCGCAGCAGGACTGCTACATGATCCTCACCGACAAGAGCAATGCCTGGCTGGCGACCGCCGAGGGGCTCGCGCGCGTGAGCCTCAATGCCGTCCAGTTCAGCGGCTCGTCGGTGCAGTTCTACACGACTGCGAGCGGGCTGCCGTCGTCCGACGTGCGCGCGGTGTCGTTCGGCCCGGGCAACGCGCTGTACGTGGCCACCGCGCAGGGGATCGCGGTGATGCGTGGCGATGGCGGCGGCGGGTACAGCGTCACGGAGACGATCACGCAGCAGAATTCGGGACTGCTTTCCAACCGCATCCTGGCGATGGCGTGGGACCCGCACAAGAAGGCGATGTGGGTCGCGGGACCCGATGGCGTCTCGCGCTACATGCCCTCCAGCGGCACCGGCGGCGGGGGCGGCACCCCGAAGGCCACGACGCTCGCCGTGCGGCCCAACCCCGCGCGCTACGGCAACACCAATGCGATCAAGGTCACCGGCTTCAGCGGCGCCGCGACGGTCACCATCTACAGCATCGACGGACAGCGGGTCGCGTCGCGCTCCGTCAACGCCCTCTCGTCCACTGACGCGGTGATCATCTGGGATGGCCGCGACGGCAACGGGACGCGCATGCCGCCGGGCATGTACATCGCGCGGGTGGCCGGGGACGCGGTGTCGGCGCGGGCCATCGTGAGCATCGCACCGTGAGCGATGCACGGCGCATCCTGATCCTCGGCGCCGGGGAAGCCGGCCGCATGGCGGCGGCCGAGATGCTGCGACATCCCGAATACCGCGCGGTGCCCGTCGGCTTCCTCGACGACGACCCGGCGCGGCACGGCAGCGTGCTCGACGGCTTGCCGGTGCTCGGCGCGTGCACGTCCGCGACGGTGCATGCGGCAGCGGTGGCCGCCGACGAATTGCTGATCGCGGTCCCCAGCGCCACCGGCGATGCGGTGCGGCGGCTGCTGCGCGCGGCGGACGCCACCGGCCTCCCGGTGAAGATCGTGCCGGGCCTGCGCGAGATCATCCTCGGCGACGTGCGCGTCGAGCAGATCCGCAGCGTGCGCCCCGAGGACCTGCTCGGCCGCGAGCATACGCAGTTCGATCCCACGCCGGGCCGCGACATCGTGCGCGGGCGCCGCGTGCTGGTGACCGGCGCCGGCGGCTCGATCGGGTCGGATCTCTGCCGGCAACTGTGCGCCTTCGGCGCCGAGGAAGTGATCCTGCTGGGACGCGGTGAGAACAGCATCTTCGAGATCGAGCATGAACTGCGCGCGCTACCCGCCCCGCCGCGGCTGGTGCCGGTGATCGCCGACGTGCGCGAGGGCGAGCGCATGGACCACGTGATCGGGCAACATCGGCCCGACCTGGTCTTCCACGCCGCCGCGCACAAGCATGTGCACTAC
>JBKJUD010000260.1:0-3250 GCA_046590735.1 Candidatus Eiseniibacteriota bacterium
CATTCTCGACGACTACTGGACAAATGCGCCGGTGACCGGGACCACGAACGGCAAGGGCGCGGTGGTCTTCACGTACCGCGGGCCGTGCGGGGTGGGCGCGCTGGCGTTCCTCGTGGACGATGCGGTGCTGGGCGTCTCGGGGTTCGATCGCACGGTCGGCACGGTCGCGGCGTGGGTGATTCCCTCGACCGGCGCACGATCCGCGGAGGCCGCCGCGGACGGGGGATTGCCACAGGACGATGGGGACCAGGCGCAGGCACTTCCCGGCGACGACGCTGCGTTCGGCCTGTCGCTCGCGTCGGCCATCCCTGCGCGGGACGCGGTGACGTTCGCCTTCGCGCTTCCTACCGCGGGACCTGCCACATTGCGCGTGTTCGATGCCTCGGGCGCCGTGGTGGCCACGCTGGCCGACGGCTCGCTGCGCGCGGGCCCGCACAGTGCGCGCTGGTCGCTCGCCGCCGCGGCGCGGAGCGGTGTGCCCCGGGGCGTGTATTGGGCTCGCCTTGAGGCGGGAGGCGCCACGCGCACCGTGCGGGTCGCCGTGATCCGCTGAGCGACCGCGCGGGGGGAGAGGACGTGAGCCGTTGCGACCTCTCCCCGCAGTGGGTGCCGACCCGTCCCACACGCTGGAAACGTCAGCGCGCTCCAATTGTCGGACCGGGGTGGTAGTATCTGCGTGACGCGCACCACTGCGCACGACGCGCACGGTGTCCCCCCGAGTGCTCCCCATGGCCCGACTCATTCCCCGGATCGCCCTCGACGAGATAACGGTGATGTCCGAACGCGAGGTCGCGTGGCGGCTGCACGAGCAGCTGCCCGAGACCTGCGTCGTCTATCACAGCTACCCTTGGCTGCGGGCCGATCGCAACGACCGCACCGGCCTCGTCACCCTGAAGGAAGGCGAGGCCGATTTCGTGGTCGTCGATCCTGAGCACGGGGTCCTGGTGCTCGAGGTCAAGGGCGGACAGATCGAGTACGACGCGGCCACGCGCGCGTGGACGCGCGTCGAAGCGTCTGGGCGCGTCGTCGGCATTCGCGATCCGTTCGAGCAGGCGCGGCGCAGCGCATACGAACTGCAGGACCGGTTGGATCGCGCGTTTCCGCGAGGCGGCGGGCTCCCCTGTGCCTTCGGCTACGCGGTGGTCTTCCCCGATTGCGTCTACACCGGCTTGCTGCCGCCGGGCGCCGATGCCGGTGTGGTCCTGACCGCGAAAGACCTGGACCAGTTCGCCACGCGCATGCGCCGTGCCCTCGGCATGTGGCGCGGCGATCGCCCGTCCGTCACACTCACCGGCGGTGAGATGGACGACATCCAACGTGCGCTCTCGCCGCCCTTCCGGTTGCTGCCGGTGCTGTTCCGGCAGATCGAGGAGCAGGAGGCGCGGTTGTGCCGGCTGACCGGCGAGCAGATGCAGATGCTCGACTTCCTGCAGGCGCATCCGCGCGCAGCCGTGCAGGGGGTCGCCGGTTCGGGCAAGACGCTGCTCGCCAGCGCGCAGGCGCAACGCTTCGCCGAGGAGGGCAAGCGCACTCTGCTCGTGTGCTACAACAAGGCGCTGGCGACCTGGATCCGCGAACGCATGCCGGAACGCTACGCTGGTCTGCTCACCGTGCGGCACTTCCACGCCCTGTGCTACGAGATGAGCCGCGCGGCGGGTCTCGACTTCCAGCCCGATCCCGCGCACGTCGACGAGTTCTGGCAACACACCGCGGCCGAACTGCTCAGCGAAGCGATCGAGAAGACCGGCGAACGCTACGACGCGATCGTCGTCGACGAAGGACAGGACTTCGACGAGGAGTGGTGGTTCCCGCTCGAGTTGATCCAGCGTGACGAGGCCGCCGGCGCGTTCTACGTCTTCTCCGATCCCGCGCAGAATCTTTTCCTGCGCGATGGCGCGCGCGGGCCGGCGCTGGGCGCGCCGTACATGCTGCCGACCAACTGCCGTAACACGCGCGAGATCGTCGCCACCTGCGGGCGCGTCAGCGGACTCGCGATCCGCGTGCGCGACGACGCGCCGGCCGGCACGCCCAGCGAAGTGCATGTGTGCGCGCCCGGCGCCGCGCAGGTCGCGCGGGCGGAGCAGGTGGTGCGCGAGTGGATCGCCAAGGGACGCCTGGCGCCGCGGCAGATCGCGATTCTCTCCGCCCACGAGAAGTCGCGCACCTCGCTCGCAGGCTTGGATGCCGTGGGCGGCGTGCCCGTGATCCTCGACCCGCACGCCTGGCTCGCCGGCGAGGGCATCCTGTTCGCGACCGTCCGCAGCTTCAAGGGACTCGAGGCCGACGCCGTGCTGATGATCGACGTCGAGCCCGAGGGCCGCAACCCGCGCTTCACCCGCGCCGACTTCTACGTCGCATGCTCGCGCGCGAAACACCTGCTGGCGATCCTGCCGGTGGAGCCGGGCGTGGTGTGACGGTGATCGATCCATCCGAGCGGAAGCAGGAACGCACTGCGGCGGCCGCGGCCTGCGTGCTGCTTGCCGCGGCGGCGGCGATTCCCCTGCCGTACGGGTTCTACGGGCTGATGCGCTGGCTGTGCGTCGGGATCTTCAGCTTCCTCGGCGTGCGGGAGTACCGCCGTGGCGCGGAGCCGCGCGCCTGGATCTTCTTCACCCTCGCCGGCCTGTACAACCCGATCGTGCCGGTGCACTTGGGAAAGCCGCTGTGGCAGATCGTGAATGTGGCGACCGTGGTGGTCGTGGCGCAGCTGGTGTTCCGGTCGGGACGGCGGTGAGGGGCGCCCGCTAGTCGTTGCAGCTCCGCGAGGGTGCAAGCGCCGCGCGCTTGCGCCGCATGCCGCGCTCCCGTATTTTCGGCCGGTCGGCTGCATGCCCTGCACGCGCCGGTCGCTCAGTTGGGACTGAGCGCCTCGCCGGCGCGCGCGAGCACGGCGGACACTGCGCTGCGCCTGTCGCGGTCCTTCGGCATGTCCGAGCGCTTCTGGCTCAACCTCCAGACGCGATTCGACCCGGAGATGGAGAAGGACCGCCTCGGTCCGCGATTGGATGCGGAGGTCACGGTGCTGCGCCGCACCGCTTGAGCGCGGAATGCCCGCGGCCAAGGACGTCACGATGTTGCACCACACCACACGCGCCTGTAGCTCAGTTGGATAGAGCAATGGACTTCTAATCCGTAGGTCGGGGGTTCGAATCCCTCCAGGCGCGCCACTCTCCCGCACCCGCTTCGCGTCCGGCGATTACTTCGCCAATCCCGCCAACATCCGTCGCGCCAGCACCGCGGCGCGCGCGCG
>JBKJUD010000394.1:0-2685 GCA_046590735.1 Candidatus Eiseniibacteriota bacterium
CACGGTCCGCGGCGCCGCCGCGGCGATGGTTGGCGCAGTCGCGCGGGGCGCGGTGGCCAGCGCGGGTGTCGCCGACGGCAGGCCGCTGCGCACCGCGGCGCGGCGTGCGGCGCGAGCCGCGGCGCGCGCGGCGGAGGGCACGTGCACCGGCGACGGCGTCACGGGCGCCGCGACCACCGCAGCTGCGGGTTCAGCGGCTGCCGTGGCGGACTGGATCGTCGGCGAACTCGAGGGAATCGGCGACGGGGCGTCGACCGGGGAGAGCGCGTCGTCCGCGCGGCCGATCTCCGCCCACGACAGGGCAAGCACGAGGCACGACCACGCCGCGAAGGCGGGCCAGCGCGCGGGCGAAGAGTTCGTCCGTGACCTCATTGGGTACCTCCAGGATTCATGCTGTACGACACGAGCGCGAACGAGGCCGACACCGTGGAGGAGGTGTGCGTCGCGCGCTCCAGGCCGGTGAGGCGCATGCTGGAGATCGCCAGCAGGCGCTGGCAGGCAGCCAGCTTGGCCACGAACAAACCGATGTCGGCGTAGCGTCCACTGACGTTGAGCGTGGCCGGGTGCGTGGTGTACAGCGTGCCGGGCTTGGGAGCCGCCGGCCGGATCAGCGTGACCTCGACGTTCGACTCCTGGGCGGCGAGGCTCACCTCGCGCAGCACTTCGTCGGGGGTGGCGCGCTCGGGAATCACGCGGCGCTCGAGGTCCCAGCGCTGGCGCAGGCTCGCGACCTCGGATTCCAGCCGCGGCAGGTTGCGCGCGGCGACCTGCGCCTCGTGTACCTTGCGCTCGAGATCGTCGCGTTGGTCGCGCAGTTCCCGCAGGTGCGCGTGACGCACTGGCAGGCAGAACGGCAAGTAGGTCGTGAAGCTGTACACGTACACCAGCGCCACGACGAACAGGCCGATCAGCACCCAGCGCTGCACGGAAGGATTGCGCAAGTCCATGGATCGAGGTCCTCAGCGAAAGGGTGCGCGCTACCGCGTCAGGCCGCAGCGCACGGTGAATCGGGTCACGGGCGTCTCCTGGATCTTCCCGGCCTCGGCCAGCACCAGCGTGGCGTGACGGAAGCACAGGGTCGAGTCGAGGCGCGCCACCAGGTCGGCGACGGTGAGCGGGCTCAGGGCGACGCCTTGCAGCGTCGCCATCAGGGAATCGCTCATCGTCACGTCGCTCAGCCAGAGCCGTTCCGGCAGCACCGCGGGCAGTGCGTCCACTTGCGCGGACGCGAGGTCGCGGGTCTGGGACAGTTGTTCCACCAGCGCCAGCTTCGCGCTCAGCGCCGCAGTCTCGGCGCGCAACGCCGTGGCCCGCGCCTCGACCGGCGCCAGCTTCGCGCGCTGGGCGGCGAACACCTCGACCTGTGCCTGGGTGAGGCGGATGCTGCGCTCCTCGAGCATCGCCACCGCGCCCAGCCCGCCGAGCAGCGCGGCCGACACCATGATCGGGACCAGGCGCGCCCACGAGACACGCGGCATGCGGCGCTCCACCGCGCGCAGTTCCTGCGGCAGCAGGTTGATCTGGATCGCGGCGGTCTGCATCATCGTCGCCATGTCAGGCCGCCTGTCGCAGGGCGAGACCGACGCCCACGGTGAGCAGCGGCGACAGCTTGGTCATCTCGCCGCCGCGGCCGGTCAGGCCGGACAGATCCATCCCTTGGAGCGGGTCGGCCAGCGACACGTCCAGCGGATGCCGCCGGCGCAGGTACGAGACGAGCGACGGAATGCACGCCCCGCCCCCACACACGATCAGCCGCGTCACCTCCGGCGCGTCGCCTTCGGCGCGCGAGTCGAGATACGACAGCGAGCGCTCGATGGCGACCGACAGGTCCTCCGCCGCGCCCTCGACCACCGCGGTGAGTTCGTCCGAGGCGTCGCTGCCGGCGAGCACGGTGTGCACTTCCTGCCGTGTCGCCGGAAAGTGCTTGAGCGCGAGGTCGACCAGGCGCGAGGTGCCGAAGGTGACGTTGCTGGTGAGCAGCGGCACGCCGCCGCGCAGCACGACCACCTTGCTGAACTCGGCGCCGATATCGAGAATCGCCTCGATCCCCTCGCCGGCGCCTTGCGTGGCGTGGATGGCGTTCTGCGCGGCGAACGCATCGACGTCGACGACGGCCGGCAGGAATCCCGCCTCCTGCACCAGCGTCGCGAGGTTGTCGATCGCCTCGCGCTTGGCCGCGACCACGAGCACATTGAGCCGGCGCGTGTCGCTGTCCTCGATGAGCACCTGGTAATCGAGGTAGACGTCCTTCAGGTCGAAGGGAATGTGCTGCTCCGCCTCCCACTGCACGGCGTGATGGAGCGCGTCCCCGTCGTCGACCTTGCTGATCCAGACGTTCTTGGTGATCACCGCGCGCCCGCCGATCGCGGTCGCGACGCGGCGCGTCGGCAGGGCCTGGCGCTGCGACAACTCGCGCAACGCGTCGACCACGGCGCCCGCGTCGACGATCTCGCCGTCGCGCACGGCATCCGGCGGCAGCGTGGCGGTTTCGACCATCGCCAGTTGGGCGCCCCCGCGCTCGTGGGTGACGCCGATCAGCTTGATGACATGGGAGCCGACATCGAGTCCGAGCAACGGCTTGGTCGGCCGTCCCGCGCGCGGGGCGCGCGATGTCGTACTCTTCCCTGGCATGACGCGCAGCTTCTTCACTCGTGGTCCTCAGATGTCGGTCGGCCGTTCCTAGAT
>JBKJUD010000460.1:0-4198 GCA_046590735.1 Candidatus Eiseniibacteriota bacterium
CCCACCCACCCTTGCCACCACCCCCGCTACCATCTCCACATCCCGTCGCGTCGTCCTAAAATTCGTAAAACACGCCCGCAGCACATACCGCCCCTCGATCACCGCATTCGACACGAACAACTCCCCGCCCGCCTGCAGCCGCGTGCACACTTCGCGATTGATCCGGTTCAAGTCGTCGGCGCGCGCCTCCGCGTCCGCCGCCCACGCCGCTGGCACATACCGGAACGTCACGATGCTCAACCCCTGCGTCACCGCCTCGCACTCCGGATGACGCTCCAACTCCGCGAACAATGCCCGCGACAGCCGCACATCGTCGCCGATCATCTGCACATACCCCTCGCGCCCCGCCGCCTGCAGCGCCATCCACACCTTCAGCGCCCGGAAGCCGCGCGAGTTCTGGGGGCCGCGCTCGTAGAAGTTCAGCGGCTCGTCCTCGCCCGCGCCGGCGAAGTTGTAGTAAGGCGGCACGTGGCTGAACGCGCGTCGCAGCAATCCCGGCTCGCGCACGACAGCGCACCCCGCCTCGAACGGCACGTACAGCCACTTGTGCGGATCGACCGCGACCGAATCGGCCAGCACGATCGCCTTCAGGTCCGCGGCGGCGTCGGCTCCGTCGAACGCCAGCAGGTCCTCGGGCAACGCCGCTGCGAACCCGCCATACGCGCCATCGACATGCAGCCACAAACCGCGCTCGCGGCACACCGCCGCAATCGCGCGCAGCGGATCCACCGCCCCCGTCGACACCGTCCCCGCCGACGCCACCACCAGCCACGGCTCATCGCCCGCCGCACGATCCACGTCGATCGCCTCGGCGAGCAGATCCGCCCGCATCCGCTGCCGGTCATCGCACCGCACGCGCCGCACGCACTCCTCGCCCAGGCCGAACAGGTCGACCGACTTGTCGAGCCACGTGTGCGTCTCGTCGGAGGTGTACACGCGCAGCCGCTTGCCCTCGGGCGCGCCCAGTCCGCGGGCGCGCACGTCCCAGCTCGCCCGCGCGGTGCGCGCGACCAGGAAGCACACCATGTTCGCCATGTTGCCGCCGCTCACCAGGATTCCGTCGATCCCCGGCGCGAATCCGAGCAGCTCGCCGATCCAGCTCACCGCCTGCGCTTCCATCTCCGCGGCCATCGGCGAGAGCGACCAGCCGCCACAATTGGGATTCACCGCCGCCGCGAGCAAGTCGCCGAGCATCCCCAGCGGCGACGGCGACCCGATCACATACCCCCAAAATCGCGGATGCCCGTTCCACAGCGAGTGGTCGAACAGCAGTTCGCGCGCGGCGTCGAGCACCTCGCCCGGGGGCGTGCCGTGCTCGGGCAACGGTCGCGTGCCGAGCGCGCGGCGCACGACGGAGCGCGGCTCGCCGGGGGTCAGCGGCCGCTCGCCGAGACCGGCCAGAGCCTCGGCGATGTGGTCGACCAGACCATGGCCGAGCGTGCGGAATTCCTCGGGCGTCAGGGCGAGCGGGGCGGTGCGCTGGGCGAGCGGGTCAACGGGCATGGCGGATGGATCCTCCAGAAACACAGGACTCAACGATGGCGAGCGGCCGGCGCCCCATCAAGGACCGCAGGCGACCACCGCGCCGACGACGCCCACACAACCGCCGCCACCACCGGGCCGAGCGCCGCCGCCGCCACGACATCGCTCAGGAAATGCGCCCCGCTCAGCACCCGCGTGGCCCCGCAACCGGCCGCCAGCGCGAACCACAGCACGCGCCCGCGCGGAGAGCACCGCGCCAGCATCGCCGCCCCGGCGAACGCAACCAGCGTGTGGCTGCTCGGCATCCCCAGCCCGGCGGTCGAGAACGGATGCTCGACCGACCACGCACGGAACTGATGCGCCCCCAACGCCGCCACCGGCCGCTCGCTGCGGATCAACAACTTCAACACTTCGGCCAAAGCCCCGCCGGCCGCCGCCGCCACGAACACGCGTCCCGCCGCCCCGCGCCACCCAGACCGTCCCAGCAGCGCCAGCCCCGCCGCCACCACCCCCCACGTCGGCAGGAACCCGACGATCCGCAGCAGCCGTCCCCAGTCGTTCTCGTACACGCCCGCCCACACCAGGTGCGTGTAGACCCAGCGGTCGCACAGCAACGCCGCACCCACCGCGACCGCACCGCCCACGCCATACACGACCCACCGCCGTCCTGCCATCCCTTACCCTCCTGACGCGCGCATCCTACCCCGCCCGGCTCTCCCGAACACGCGATCCGGGGACCTCGCAGATCACCCAGTCGCAATGGTACAGTCCGCACGTCCCTGCCACGGCCCGCACCAACTGGAGGCAACACCCGTGTCGAAAGGGCTGCTCGGGGCGATGATCGGCTTGCAGTTGGGAAGCGTCCTCGGCCTGCTGGACGCCATCGCGGCCTACCGCACCCCGCTGCTGGCGCCGTGGGCGCTCAACCTGTTCCTCGGGGGGATGGTGAAAGGGCTGCTGACCGGCGGTGTCGCCGGCGTGGTCGCGGGACGCACCCGCAGCTTCTCGCCGACGTTCGCGGCGGGGGTGCTGTCGGCCGCCATCTTCACCATGCTCGCCTGGATCGTTACCCGCGACCTGTCGCGTCCGCCGCTGCTGCCCGCCATCGCGCTGGGCGGCGCCACCGCGGTGGCCGCCTTCCGCTGGGGGCGCTGACCCGTCCCCGGACCGCAGACCGCGCCTCGCCGCGCGTTGGAGGACTCACCCGTGCCCGCACCCGCCCACGCCGCCCTGCCCGGCTATGACCTCGCCGCCATCCGCCGCAGCGTGGTCGGCATCGACATCGAGGTGCCGACCCTCGGCGGCGGCGTGCGCCCCTACATCAATCTCGATAACGCCGCGAGCACCCCGACACTGCGCTGCGTGCTCGACGCGGTGAACCAGTCGCTGCCGTTCTACTCGAGCATCCACCGCGGCGCCGGCTACAAGTCGCAGCTCTCCACCGCGCTGTACGAGGGCGCGCGCACGGCGGTCCTGCGCTTCGTCGGCGGGGACGCGGCGCAGCACGCGGTGATCTTCGGCAAGAACGCCACCGAGGTGATCAACGCGCTCGCCTATCACATCGGCCAGGACACCGATGCCATCGTGCTCTCCACCGTCATCGAGCATCACGCCAACCTGCTGCCGTGGCGGTTGCACACGCAGCTGCACTACGTCGAGGTCGACGAGCACGGCTCGATGGATCTCGAGGATCTCGAGCGGCAACTGCAACTGTATGGCAAACGCGTGAAGCTGGTGGCGGTGTGCGGCGGGTCGAACGTCACCGGCTGCGTGCCGCCGGTGCACGAGGTGGCGCGCATCGCGCACGAATACGGCACACAGATCCTCGTCGACGCCGCGCAGCTCGCGCCGCACCGCGCCATCAGCATGGGCACGCCGGGCGAGGACGACGCGCTCGACTACATCGTCTTCAGCGCGCACAAGATGTACGCGCCCTTCGGCACCGGCGTGCTCGTCGGCCCGCCGGCGATCTTCGAATCGGGCCCGCCGGCGATCGTCGGCGGCGGCACCGTCGACATCGTGATGGAAGACGAGATCATCTGGAGCCAGTCGCCGCATCGGCAGGAGGCAGGCTCGCCCAACGTCGTCGGCGCGATCACGCTCACCGCGGCGATCGTCGAGATGGAACGCCTCGGCATGGACGGCATCGCCGCGCACGAGAAGGAACTCACCGCCTACGCGCTCGACCGGCTCGAGGAAGTGCCGGGCATCGACATCTACGGCTGCGCGACGCTCGCCAATCACGACCGGCTCGGCGTCATTTCGTTCAACCTCGCGGGCCATCACCACGCGCGGGTCGCCGCCATCCTCACGTACGAGCACGCGGTGGCAGTACGCAACGGCTGCTTCTGCGCGCATCCGTACCTGCTGCACCTGTTGGAGATGTCGCAGCCGGACACCGAGGCGTGCCGCGAGAAGATACGCCAACACGATTACTCCGCGATTCCCGGCGCGGTGCGGATCTCCTTCGGCATCTACAGCACGCATGCCGATGTCGATGCCGCGGTGGACGCCTTGCAGGTGGTCGCCGCTGGCGGCGAGCGCGGCATCTACACGCTCGACCCGGAAGCCGGCCAATACTCGCCGAAGGATTTCGCGTTCGACTTCACGCAACTGGAGTGGGCGAAGCCGCTGCTCTAGCCGGGGAGGTCAGCATGCGCGCACGACCTGGGCGGCTTCATGCGACGATCGGCCGATCATCTTCGACGACCAACCA
>JBKJUD010000391.1:0-22771 GCA_046590735.1 Candidatus Eiseniibacteriota bacterium
GCGCAGTGACCCGCGTGTGTGCATGCTCGGCGAGGACATCGGGTTCTACGGCGGCGTGTTCAAGGCCACTGCCGGTCTGCACGCCGAGTTCGGCGACTGGCGCGTGCTCGACTCGCCGCTGTCGGAGTCGCTGATCGTCGGCGCGGCGATCGGCGCGGCGATGGCGGGCCTACGCCCGGTGCCCGAGATCCAGTTCAGCGATTTCATCACCTGCGCGTTCGACCAGATCGTCGAGCAGGCCAGCCGCATGTGCTATCGCACCGGCGGCGCCCAAGGCGTGAACATCACGATCCGGGTGCCCATCGGCGGCGACGTCGGCGGCGGGCTCTACCACTCGCAGTGCAACGAGTCCTGGTTCGCCCACTGCCCGGGCCTCAAGGTGATCCTGCCCGCGACGCCCTACGACGCGAAGGGGCTGCTCACCGCTGCGATGCGCGATCCCAACCCAGTGCTCTACATGGAGCACAAGAAGCTCTATCGCTCCGTGCGCAACGAGGTGCCGGAGACCGACTACGTCATCCCGATCGGCAAGGGCGACATCAAGCGTCCGGGCGCCGACCTGACGATCGTCGCCTACAGTTACATGCTGCACAAGTCGCTGGAGGCCGCCGAGCGCGCCGCCGAGCAGGGGATCGACTGCGAGGTCATCGACCTGCGCACCGTCTACCCGTGGGACAAGGAGATGGTGCTGGAGTCGGTGAAGAAGACCGGCCGGCTGCTCGTCGTCCACGAGGACATCCGCACCTGCGGCATCGGCGGCGAGATCGCCGCGGTGGCCGCCGACGAGTGCTTCGAATACCTCGACGCGCCCATTCGCCGCGTCACGCCCCCGGAGGTGCCGACGCTGCCGTTCGCGCCGGCGATGGAGGCGTTCTTCATGCCGAACACCGACAAGATCTTTGCGGCGGTCGAGGAACTCGCCGCGTACTAGCTTGCATGCCGCCGGCGGGGCGATTCGCGCCCGGGCCGGCTGCCCAGGAGGAGATGAAGGTGGCGCAATCGATCGTGATCCCGCAGCTCGGCGAATCCGTCGTCGAGGGAACTGTCGCGAAGTGGCTGAAGGCCGAAGGAGACGCGGTCAAGCTCGACGAGCCCATCGTCGAGATCGCCACCGACAAGATCTCCATCGAGATCCCGGCGCCCTCGGCCGGCACGCTCGGCAAGATCCTCGTCGGCGAGGGCATCACGCTGCCGGTGGGAACGGAGATCGGGAGCATCCTCGCGGCGGGTGAGACGGCGGGCGCCGCGGCGCCGGCCCCTGCGGCTGCGCCCGCTGCTGCGGTGCCCGCACCGGCCGCTGCGCCCGCTGCGCCCGCACCGGCCGCCGCGCCCGCACCGGCGGCCGAATCCGTCGTCGCCCCGCCGCAGTCGCCCTCGCCCAGCTACACCAACGGATCCTCCGGCGAGCCGCAGCGCACCTCGCCGGCCGTGCGCCGCCTGGCGCGCGAGCACAGCGTTGACATCTCGCGCATCGCCGGCAGTGGCGCCGGCGGCCGCGTGACCAAGGACGACGTCCTCGCCTTCGTGGCGGCGGGCGGCGCCGGGTCTGCGGCGCCGCGTCCGGTGGCCGCGACCGCGGTCGCACCGATGCCCAGCTACGCCCCGCTGCCGGCGTCGGCGCCGGCCGCCGCACCGCAGTCGACCGCGCTCGAGGAGGTCGTCCCGATGACGACCATCCGCAAGAAGATCAGCGAGGCGATGTCGCGCTCGAAGTACACCGCGCCGGACGTCACGACGTTCGACGAGGTGGAGATGACCGCGGTCGCCGAGTTGCGCAAGCGCTGGAAGTCGCAGCTCGATGCCAAGGGCGTCAAGCTGACCTACACGCCGTTCTTCATCAAGGCGGCGGCGATGGCGCTGCGCGAGTGGCCGCTGCTCAACGCCTCGGTGGTGGGCGACAGCATCGTCTACAAGAAATACTACAACATCGGCGTGGCGGTGGGCGCCGACCGCGGGCTCATCGTGCCGGTGATCAAGGACTGCGACAAGAAGACCATCGTCGAGATCGCGCGCGACCTCGAGGACCTCGGCGCCCGCGCCCACCAGGGTAAGGTGACGATGGACGAAATCACCGGCGGCACGTTCTCGGTGACCAACGCCGGCGGCTTCGGCGCCAAGTCGTCGACGCCGATCATCGCCTACCCGGAAGTCGCCATCCTCGGCGTGCACGCCATCGAGCAGCGCGCCGTGGTGCGCAACGGCGAAGTGGTCGCGCGGCTGATGTCCACGCTCGTTGTCACCTTCGACCACCGCGTGATCGACGGCCACATCGCGGTGCAGTTCCTGCGCCGGATCTGCGAGTTCCTCGAGAACCCGGAACTGATGGTCGTCGGCGTCTAGCGCGGCGCGACGGCGGACTGGAATGGCACGGCCCGTGGGCGGCACACGTCCGCGGGCCGTTTGCATCGGATCGACAGTGACCCGGCGCCGCGGCGGCGCCGCAACGCATGCGAGGACGCGATGGACAAGTTCGATGTCGTGGTGATCGGCTCGGGCCCGGGCGGGTACGTGGCGGCGATTCGCGCCGCGCAGCTCGGGATGACGGCGGCGGTGATCGAGAAGGACAAGCCCGGCGGCGTGTGCCTGAATGTCGGGTGCATCCCGACCAAGGCGCTGCTCGCCTCGACGCACCTGCTCGAGGCCGCGCAGCACTCGGCCGCCACGCTCGGCGTGAAGTTCGCGGGCGCCGAGCCGGACCTGCCGGCGATGATGAAGCACAAGGACACCACCGTGAGCGCGATGACCACCGGGGTCGCGCAACTGCTCAAGGCGAACACCTGCGCGTGGTACGCCGGCGATGCGTCGCTCGAGTCGCGCGACACCGTTGCCATCAAGGGCGCCGACGGCAAGGTCACGCGCATCCAGGGCACGAACGTGCTGATCGCCACCGGCAGCTCGCCGATCCAGCTGCCGCATCTGCCCTTCGACCACACGACCATCCTCGACTCGACCTCCGCGATGACCATCACCGCGGTGCCCGCCACGATGGCGGTGATCGGCGGCGGCGCGGTGGGCCTGGAGTTCGCCGCGGTGTACGGCCGGCTGGGCACCAAGGTCACGGTGTACGAGCTGCTCCCGAAGATCCTGCCGGGCGGCGATGGCGAGATCAGCGACGAACTCAAGAAGGCGCTGGTCAAGCGCGGCATCGAGATCGTCAATGAGGTCAGCGTCAGCGGCGCCGCGAAGACCAAGGACGGCAAGTGGACGTTGACCATCACGCCGGCCAAGGACGGCGCGGCCACCGAGCGGGTGTTCGATCGCGTGCTGGTGGCCGTCGGCCGTCGCGCCAACACAGCGGGCCTGGGCCTCGAGAAGTTGGGCGTGACGATGGACAAACGCGGCAACATCGTCGTCAACGACAAGGCGCAGACGAATGTCCCGGGCATTTACGCGATCGGCGACTGCGCCGGCGGCAAGCAGCTCGCGCACAAGGCCTCGCGCGAAGGCGAGGTCGCCGTCGAGGTGATGGCCGGCCACGCCGCGCTGATGGACAACCGCTGCATGCCGGCCTCGGTGTACACGGATCCGGAAGTCGCCACCGTCGGCTTGAGCGAGGACGAGGCGAAGGCCGCCGGTCACACGCCGAAGGTCGGACGCTACTTCTTTCGCGCCAACGGCCGCGCGGTGGGCGCCGCGACCTCGGATGGCCTGGTGAAGATCGTCGCCGACGACAATGGCGAGTGGATGCTCGGCGCGCACATCGTCGGCCCGAACGCGAGCGAGTTGCTCGGCGAACTCGTGCTGGCGATGGAGATGCAGGCGACGATGGAGGACATCGCCACCACCGTGCACCTCCACCCGACGCTGTCCGAGGCGGTGAAGGAGGCGGTGCTCGACGTCAACGGCGGCGCGATCCACAAGGCGCCGCGGAAGAAGCCGGCGGCGGCGGCTCGGTAGCCCGCGCGCGGCTGTTCGATCGCAACGCGATCATCGAAGCCCTCGCGAGCCCGGCTCGCGGGGGCTTCGCCGCATCCAGGCGGCCCGACAGCGTTGCCCGATGAACGGACGGTCACTCCGGTGGGGAATTGATAGTGATGGGTCGAAGAATGTATTACGCTACGAATGCGTCACCGATCCTTCGACCATCTCCCCCGGAGTGTCCGTCATGCGAATCCTCGCAGCCTCGTGTGCCGCCGTCTGCCTCGTGCTGCTGCCCGCGGACGGTCACGCCGCCAACGAAAATGCGCAGGCGCAATTGAGTTGGAGCGCGACCTCGCTGGTCACCGACGTGGCGACGCCGGCCAGCAGCGTCACGCTCTCCGTGCAACTCACGTCCGGGGTCACCAGCTTCAAGGGCGGCGAATGCGAGATCCGCTGGCGGCCCTTGGGCGACAGTTCGTCGTGTCTCGTCCGCACCAGCACGCTCTTCCGCACCTCTGCCGGGACGGTGTGCACCTACTTGAACCGCGGCACCCCGGTCTCGATCGAGGTGACCGATGTGCCCGGCACCCACCGCGTGCAGTGGACCAGCGCGCAGTCGCTGAACACGTGCGCGGCCGGCACCATCGCGCAATTCATCTTCGACCTCAGCGGCTGCGCCGCGCCGGCGGCGAGCTTCTCGCTCTGCGCGCTCTCGCTCAACGACGCGAACGGCGGCGTGACCGAGCTGCCGGCCTTGCAATTAGGTGTACCCGTCACGCTCGCGGGCGGCGGGAGCTTCACCGCGTCGTGCGCCAATCCGCCGGTCGTCGATGTGCGCGACACCACCATCGCCGCCGGCGACACGCTGCGGCTGACCCCGTGGGTGAGCAATCCGGATGGCTTCCCGCTGACGTGGTCGGCCACCGGGCTCCCCGCGGGCGCATCGATCGACGCCATATCCGGTCTGCTCACGTGGGCGACAAGCGTGGGGCAGGCCGGGCTCGTTGCCGGCCTGCGCGTGACCGCCAGCGACAGCCGTCAGGCGTCGGGCAGCGACACCGTCACCGTGGTCGTCGCCACCGGCCTCACCCTGGCAGCCCTCGCGGACACGACCGTCGACGAGTTGCACCAGGCGGTCGCGCAACCTGCGGTCGTCGGGTCCCACGGCACCCTGACCTGGGACGGCATCGGCCTGCCCAGCGGCGCTACCGTCGATCCGCTCAGCGGCCGCTTCACCTGGACGCCCGACCGCTACGCCGGCGACATCTACTGGAAGGGGAACGTGTACACCATCACGCTGCGGGCGCGCGAGAGCGTCGCGGTCAGCGGGCAGACGTCGTTCATGCTGACCGTGCACGACACCAACACGCCGCCGGTCATCACGGAAACGGTCCACGACACCACGATGTGCGCGGGCGACGCGGCCTACTTGTCGATCACCGCGTCCGACGCCGAGGGCACGGTGCTGAGCGGGGGCGGCGTCGGCATGCCTGACTGGGTGTCCGTCAGCGCGACGATCAAGGGGCTCCGCGTCGTCGCGGAACCCGGGTACGCGGACGCCGGTGTGTACTCCGGCCGCATCTGGGTGGCGGATGACGAGGGACTGGCCGACACCAGTGCCACCGTGTGGACGCTGACGGTGCTCGATGACCCGCTGGCGCCGGTCCTCACGCCCATTCCCGACCAGGTCGTCGCGGAGGGCGACACGCTCGTCATCGTGCCGCAGGTCGACAATCCGCGCCCGCAGGACCCGCTGGGGTGGGGGATGACGATCGGAGGAAACTATCTGTCCAACATCGCCAGCCAGGATGCGGTGACCGGCGCCATCACGTTTGTGGCGCCGTCGTCCTGTGCCACCAGCCAGACATCCTACGACCTGACGCTGTACGTCAAGAACGTGCATTGCGGCACCGGGATCGAGCCGTTCCTCGTCCAGGTCGTGCCCAAGTCGGTCGTGATCTGCACGACCACCGCGCAGTTCTGCACGACGCGGCTGATCTCGGTGGCGCTCACCGCCGCCGGCGGCGACGCGTCGCCGCTCGTGTGGACGTCGCCCGACCTGCCATCGTGGGCGAACCTGACCGGCGGCGGGATGCTGAGTGGTTACGCTCCCACCGGCACGTCGGGGCGCGACACCTTCACCGTCGTCGCGACGAATCCGAATTCGGGCAGCACCGGCTCCGCCAGCTTCATTGCCACGTTCAGCGAGTGCACCGCCGCCGCGAGCCTGACTGTCGAACCGGCCAGCGCTGTCCACCTGGACGCCGCCGCGCCGCCGCTGTATGTCCTGCGCTTCACCGCGCTCGGCGAGCTGCGGCAAGAGGGCGTGACCCCGGCGCGCGTCGTCCTCGCGCGCAGGGCGACGCGGATCACGCCGGCCCGCATCGCGTGGGACGGCGCCGTGGCGACGGTGTCGTTCGCGCGGGAGGAGATGGCGCGACTGCTCGCCGGCGCGCCGCGTGCCGGCGAGGTCGCGGTCACGCTGGAGGTGAGCGACGACCGCAACGCCTCGCTGAGCGCGGCGTTCTCGCTCGCGCTCGCGGGCGCCGAGATCGCGGCGGCGTATCCCGTGCCAAGTCACGGGGATGTCTGGCTGCGTCTTCCCGCCGCGCCGCGCGCTGGCGAAGATGTCGCGGTGTTCAGCGCCGCCGGCGCCCGTGTCCGTCTGCTCGTGCGCGCCACGGGCGCGACGCCCGTCCCGCTGCTGCTGCGCTGGGACGGCCGGTTCGACGATGGCAGCCGCGCACCCGCCGGCGTGTACTACGCGCGCGCCGGCGTCGCCGGCGGAATGCGTGTCGTCCTCGTCCGCTAGGATCGCTGCCTCACCACGGGGGAAGGACCGCACGGTGAAAGCGCCGCTCTATGCGGCGGCCGGCGTGCCGCGATTGTGGATCATCGACGTGAATGCAGAGACGGTCGACGTGTACGCCCAGCCGTCGGACGGCGGCTATGTCCATGTGCGTCGAATCGGGGCGAGCGAGAGACTGGCGCTGCCGGTCGCCGACCCCGCGTTGCTCTTCCTCGCGGACAGCTTCCCGTAACGGCAAGCAGCGCCTCGCCCCCAGCCCGCAGCCCGCGCGACTGTCGCGTTGCGGGGTTGCGTCGCCCCGGCGCCATCGGCGGGCTGTGGTAGACTCGAGACTTCACCACGGGGGACACGGGCAGTGCTGAAGGAGACCGACATGGGAGACGCAGTCCGGCGCTATGTGTTCACGGTCGCTGACTACCATCGCATGGGCGTATCGGGCATCTTCGCGGACGGGGCACGGGTGGAGCTGTTGGGTGGGGAGGTGGTGGAGGTGAGTCCAATGGGGAGCCGCCACGGCGGCTCGATCACGATGCTGAATCATGTGTTCTCGAAGCTGTGCGCCGGCAACGCGCTGGTGCAGGTCCAGGTGCCCGTCGTCCTCGACGACTACTCCGAGCCGGAGCCGGACATCGCGCTGCTGCGCATCCTGCGGCCCGGCGAGAACGCCGTCCTGCCGATTCCCGGCGAGCCTTCTTGCGCTGATGCCGACTTGTTCCCGCCGCCGCCGGCCGCCTGACGCGATGGCCGTCCTCTCCCTCGGCACCGTGCCGTACCGTGACGCGCTCGCGCTGCAGCATCGCCTGGTGGCGGCGCGGCGCGTCGGCGACATCCCCGACACGCTCGTCCTGCTCGAGCACCCGCCGGTGCTCACCGTCGGCCGCGCGGGCGGCGACGACAACGTCACCGCGGCGCCGGCGCTACTCGAGCGCATGGGCGTCGAGGTCGTGCAGGTCGAACGCGGCGGCAACGTCACCTATCACGGGCCGGGACAAATCGTCGGCTACTTGATCGCCGATCTCACGCAGCGCGATCGCGATCTGCACCGCTTCCTGCGCGAACTCGAGGAGTTGATGATTCGCGCGGTGGCGCGCTTCGGGGTCCGCGCCACGCGCGTCGGCGGCAGGACCGGCATCTGGGTGGGACCGGAAAAACTCGCGTCGATCGGCGTCGCGGTGCGGCAGTGGGTGACCTATCACGGCTTCGCGCTCAACGTGCGCACCAACCTGCAGCACTTCAACCTGATCGTCCCCTGCGGCCTGCAGGACGTCGGCATGTGTTCGCTGGAATCGCTCGCCGGCACCGGCGACCCGGGCAATCCCGTGCCCGATGATCCGCCCTCGCTCGCTGAGGTGTGCGCCGCGCTGGTCGAGGAGGCCGGGCCGCTGTTCGCGCTCGACGCCCTGCCGAACGCGCGCAGTGAGGAGGATCTGCTCGCGGCGATGCGCGTCACGCCAGGCCCGGCGACCGGGACCTGACGCCGGCCTACCGCACGATGTGCAATGCCCGCCGCGCGACCGACCCCTCGGCCTCCAACCGCAGGACGTAGAGGCCCGACACCACGCCCCGCCCGGCATCGTCGGCGCCATTCCAACTCACGACCCGCTCGCCGGCCACTTGCGACCCCGCGACGAGCACGCGGACAAGACGCCCAGCGATGTCGTACACCGCGAGCCGCACCGGCCCGGACACATGGAGCCCGTAGTGCACCTGCGCCCGTCCCCGGCTGGGCGACGGCGCAACCGTGCCCAGATACATCGCCGCGGGAATCGTCGCCGCCACATCGCCGACGTCGGTGGTGTTGTTGACGTTGGTCACCGTGATCGAGAACGCGACGGGGGCGGTCTCGCCGCTTGCCGCGTGGGCGGTGAGGGTGACCGGTCCGTAAGTCGGCCCGGTCTCGTAGGCCGTGTAGCTCGGCGTCCACCGGAACACGCCGGTGGTGGCATTGAGCGTCGCGCCCGACGGCATGCCGGTGGCCGTCCACGTCAGCGGCCCGACGGCGCAGCCCGACAGGCTGACGACCGGCGTGACCTCGAGCATCGTGCCCTCGTCCACCGTCTTGTTGGGAATCGGAGTGATGGTGATCGGCATGAGGTCGATGGTCACGGACGCGTTGGCCCCGGCCGTGGCGGGTTGCGCGACATTGACGCAGTTGCGCAGCGCGAGATCGCTGACGCTGATCGATCCGGAGCCGCTGGTGCTGGCGTAGGTGACGTCCAGCGTGAACAGTGTGCCGCTAGTGCCGGTGGCGCCACACGGCGAGCCCAGGATCGAGATGTCGACGGTGTACACTCCGCCGCCATTGTTGATCAGGTTCATCGCGGTCGTCCCGCCGGTCGCCATGAACGTCCCCTCGCGCAGGCTCACGGTTTCGGGGCCGCATAGCTTGAGTAGCGAGGACAGGTGAAAGGTCACGC
Organism: Candidatus Eiseniibacteriota bacterium; assembly: GCA_046590735.1. Taxonomy (GTDB): domain Bacteria; phylum Eisenbacteria; class RBG-16-71-46; order CAZEPH01; family CAZEPH01; genus JBKJUD01. The sequence goes on from JBKJUD010000391.1 coordinate 9,088, forward strand.
TCACCCCGCGCACGGGTGTGGCGTAATTGCGAACGAGCGTCACCGGGATCGTCAGGCAGGAGCGCTGTGTGGTGAGGCAGAAGCTGGGCGACGTTGCGGCGATCGTCGCGGTCGCGTTGATGACATGGATGGTGAAGCTGACGTTGCCCGCGGCGCCGGTCGGCGCGGTGGCGGTGAGGGTGACCGGATAGTTCGGCCCGCTCTCGTACGCGGTCGTCCCCACCACCCAGGTCAGCACGCCGGTGGAGGCGGACAGTGTGGCCCCCGAGGGCAGCCCTTGCGCGGTCCACGCCAACGGGCCCTCGGCGCAGCCGCCGATCGTGGCCACCGGCGTGATGGTCAGCGTTTGCGTCTCGGTGATTGTGGGGTCGGAAATCGCCGCGATGCTCACGGTGCCGGGCGTGTTGGTCACCTGGATGGTGAAGGTGGCCGATCCGGTCTCGCCCGAGGCGGCGGTCGCCTGCAGGACGACCGGGCCGTAACTCGGGCCGTCCTCGAAGCCCCGACAGCCCGGGGTCCAGGTGACGCCGCCGGTGGAGCTGTTGATCGCCGCCCCGGCGGGCAGGCCGCTGGCGCCCCAGCTCACCGGGCCCGCGGCGCACGCCGGCAGGTTCGCGGTGGGCGTCACCGTCAGCAACTGCGTCTCGGCGACCGACTGGGAGGCGCCCACGTTCACCGCGATCGTACCGGAGGCATTGCTGACCGTGATCAGGAAGCTGGCGCCACCGGACTCACCGGTGGCGGCGTGCGCGGTCAGAGTGACAGGCCCGTACTGTGGCCCGCTCTCGAATGCGGTACACGACGGGACCCAGATCAGCACGCCCGTGGTCGCATTGAACGATGCGCCGGGTGGCAGGCCGGTGGCAGTCCACGACGTCGGGCCTTCGGCGCAGCCGGCGAGGGTGGCGAACGGCGTGATGGTGAGCTGCGCGGTCTCGGCGACGCTGGCATTGGGAATCGCCGCGACCGAGACGGTGCCGGGTGAGTTGGACACGCTGACGCTGAACTCCGTCGAGTCGCGTTCGCCGCCCGCCGCGGTCACGGTGACGGTCACCGGTCCGTAGCTGGGTCCGTCCTCGAAGGCGCGGCAGCCGGGCGTCCAGCTGACCTGGCCCGTCGCGGTGTCGATCGTCGCGCCCGGCGGCAGGCCGCGGGCGCGGAAGGACACGCTGCTCGCCACGCAGCCGGGATAACTCACGGACGGGATCACCGACAACGCGCTGCCCTCGGCGATCGCCTGCGGTGCGATCGGCGCGAGCGCGATGCCGCTTCGCACCGTGATCGTGAAGCTCGCGCTGTCGGCCTCGCCGGTGGCGGCGCGCGCTACCAGCCGGACCGGCCCGTACGCCGGCCCGTTCTCGTACGCGTTGCATGCCGGCGTCCACGTGAGCACGCCGGTGCCGGCGTTGACCTGTGCGCCCGGCGGCAGTCCCGAGGCCGTCCATGTGAGCGGCAGCGCCGCACAGCCGGCGACACCGGCCGACGGCGTGACGGTGAGCGTGGCGTTCTCCAGCACGGATTTGTCGCCAATGGCCGTCACCGTGACGGTTCCCGGGTTGTCGAGAACGGTGACCGGCACCGAGATCCGCGCACTGTCGCCGCCGGCCTCACGCGCCACCACGACGATCGGGCCGTAGCCGGGCCCGCCTTCGTGCGACGCGCAGTCGGTGACCCAGGTGACGCCGCCGGTCTGCGCGTTGAAGCTGGCGCCGGCCGGCAGGCCGGTCGCGGTCCAGGCGATCGGCGGGACGGCGCAAGGGCCGAGCGTGAGGTTCGGCGTGAGCGTGAGCGTGGAGCCCTCGAGCACGGATTGCGGGGCGATGGAGGCGAGGGCCACGGGGGCCTGGTCGATGGTCACCGTCGCCGCGGCACCGGACGTCGCGCGCAGGTCGACGTTGAAGCAGTCGCGCAGGCTGACGGCGGTGAACGCGACGGACCCCGTGCCGCTCACGCCGCCGGAGCGCAGGTCGAGCGTGAACAGCGTGTCGGCTTGCGCGGTGGCGCCGCAGGGCTGGCCGAGCAGCACGCCGTCGATCGTGTAGGCGCCGCCGCCCTGGTCGACGACCTGGAACTGGGTCGGCGCGCCGGGGCCACGCAAGAAGGAGCCCTCGACGAAACTGGTCGCGGCGTCGACGCACGGCTGCAGGTTGGTGAGCTGCAGCGCGACGCTGAAGCCGCGCGCGCCGGCCGGATCGTTGCGCACGATGGTCACCGGGAACACGCCGCACGCGTGCGCCGGGGTCAGGCACATGGCTGGCGCCGACACCCGCACCGAGTCGAAGAGGTCCCCGGCGAACGTCGCGCTGAGCGTGTGCGACGCAGCGACCGCCGCAAAGGTGTAGCCGGTGATCGCGCCCGCCGACACGCCGTCGACCAGCACGTCCTCGACGTGGTATCCGGCGTCCGCCGCGATCGCGACCGCGAGGCTGTCGCCGTACTGCACGGCGATGGCGCCGCTGGGCGTGACCTGGCCATGCGGGCCGGCCGAGAGGGTGACCGTGAAGCTGTCGATCGCGAAGCTGGCGCTGATCGTGTGCGCCGCGCTCACGTTGGAGAAGGTGTAGGTGCCCACCGCGCCGACGCTGGCGCCGTCGACCAGGACATCGGCGATGTGCGCGTGCGCGTCCGGCGTGATCGCGAAGGACACGCTGTTGCCGTAGCTGACCATCGTGGTGCCGGTCGGGGCGATGCTCCCCCGTGTGCCCGCCGTCGCGGTGATCGCAAAGGTCTGTGGGGCGAAGTTCGCGGTCACCGTCTTATTCGCGTCCATCAGCAGCGGCGAGGGATTGACGCTCCCGGAGAGATCCCCGCTCCATCCCGTGAACGCGTACCCGGGGCTGGGCACCGCGGTGAGCGTGACGGTCGTGCCCTCGGTGTACTGCGCCTGATCCGGCGCGGCGGCGATCGAGCCGAGTGACGCTATGCGCGTCAGCGTGTACTGCTGCGGATCGGTCTTGGTGAAGAAGCGGACGTTCGCGTAGCTCGCCGGGTTCTCGAAGAAGTCGGGCGGATCATCCGGCGAGAAGCCGGTGAACAGGCGCTTCGACCAGATCGGGTTGGCCCACACGTTGAGGCCGGCGCCGACACTGTCGCGTGCGGCAATGTAGAACGCGTAGGTGCCGCTTGGCAATCCCGCCAACGCGGTGCTCCAAGTGTACACGCCGTTCATTGCGCCGGCGGGCTTGGTGTCGGCGTCGACGCCGACAAACGGATCGGTGTCGGTCGCAATGCGGTACCACAGGCGGACGGTCGCGCGGGCGAGCGCCGCGCTGTTGTCGGTGAGCGTCACGCTGACCGCGGGGAACGCGCTGCCGGTAACCGAGACATTCGTCAACACCGGCGCGGCGCGGTCGTCCAGCGCGTTCGCGGTCTCGCGCGCGCCGATCGTCGGGCGGGTGAGGCTGCGGGCTGCGCCGGTGAGGTCGGTGGTGATGCCGGCGACCGGCGTGCCGCTGAGCGCCGCGGGCGTGGCGCCCGCGAAGGTCAGTGCCGTGGCGCTGGTGAAGTTCGGGTTCGCATCCGCCGAACCGGCCTCGGCGCCATCCACCGGCGGGACACCGCTGATCGCGGCGGCGTACAGCGGCAGCGTCGCATAGTCGGCGTTCGACACGTTGCCCAGCACGCCGTTGGTGTTCGGCGCGTGATACAGGTTGTTGGATGCACTCGAGGCGGTGCCGCTGGCGACCACCAGCGCGAAGTGCTTCGACGTCGTCTGAGCCGGCGTGAGGTTGGCGAAGATGTTGTTCCGCAGCACCACCGACCCGCCCGCCTGGTAGTAGCAGGTGGTGGACACCTTGAGCTGGTTGCCGGCCAGCCCGGTGCCGAGCGAGACACTGTTGTGCGAGAGCGTGACCGTGCCGCCGCTGCCGCCCGCGTTCACCGCGATCGCGCGCACGTACTGTGCGGTCTGCGCGCCGGCGGGCGCCGGGGGCGTGAAATTGTACACCTCGTTGTTGAACACCGATGCGCTGTTCCCGGTAGAGAGATCCACGCGCATCCCGTAGAGGATCGCGGCGGACGATGACGTGCTGGTGCTGGTGATGTTGAAGATCGAGTTGTTGGAGATCTCGCACGCGGCCAGCGCGCCGCCGCTGATCGAGTTGTCGAGGAAGATGCCGTAGGCCGGGGTGGTGGACGTGCTGTTGATGTTGCGGATGCGGATGCCCGACACCCGCGCGCCGCTCTGGCGATCCAGCCGCACGCCGTAGATCGCGCCGCCGGACAGCGTGCCGCTGCCGATGTCGTTGGCGGTGGCCGCGCCGATCGTCGTGACGCCGCCGCTCGCGACGCCGATCGAATTGTTCGCGTCCGGCCACGCGACCGTCCCGCCCACCAACCCGATGCCGCTGAACGTGTTGGTGATCGTCAGGTTCAAATAGCGATTCGACGAGTTGGCGCCGCCGGTGTCACCCGCGGTGATGCCGCCCCCGACCAGCGTGCTGCTGGTTTGCAGGACGGCGTAGGAGGCGGTGTTGGCGCGGTTGAGCGTGATCGTGCAGTCGCGAATCGTGTTGTTCGTCGCGCCGTCGAGCGACGACATGTTGCGCAGCAGGACACCGTACTCCAGCGCACTGCCGGTGTTCTCGACGATGTCGATGCCGTTCCACGTCACCCAATCCGCGCCGACGAGCGCGAAGCCGGCGTCCAGGCTGCTGTTGGTGCCGGCCGGCCGCAGGACAGGATTGGCGCCGGACCCGCTGCGCACGAAGGTCACCGGGTGGGTGGAATCGGACCCGGCGCCGGAGACGACCGGGTTGGGGTCCTCGGTGAACGTGGTGCCGGCCGCGACGGTGAAGGTGACTCCGCCCGCGCCGACGCCATTGAGATTCAGCGCGGCAATCGCTGCCGTGAAGGTCGCGTAGTCGCCGCCGCTGCCGATGATCTTGGTGCCCGACAGCGGGCTGGCCACGGCGATCTTGACCTCGTCGAGCCCGTAGTCCGTCGACCCGAAGTCGGACTTGCCCTCGAATTTCACGCGCACGGTGGCGGACGTCGTCGTCCCGAGATTCACCACGCAGCGCGTCCACGCGGCGGCGGTTGCCAGCCCGGTGAGCCGCGTGGGGTAGCTTGCGCCGTCGTCGGTGGACAGCCAGACCAGGAGGCTGTCGGTGCCGGAGGTGTTGAGGAACCAGAAGCTCAGGCGCTTGTTGCCCGGCGCGGCCGACATGTCCAGCGAAGGGGTGATCAGGGTCCCCACGCTGTTGATCCCGGCGTCGAACGAGTGGAAGCGGGCCGAATTGGTGGTGCCGAGGGCTCCGGTGGGGGTGTACGCGCCGCTCGCGGAGTTCCATCCGGCGGTGTAATCGTTGCGATGCCACACATTGTTGGCGGGGGTGGTGGTGCCCGACCAGGCTGCCCCGCCGGTCAGCAAGGTGGGGGGCGTCGTCCAGGAGCCGTCGAAGGATTCCGAGAAGAGCGTCTGCGCGAACCCGCTTCCCGTCCAACTGGCCATCGCGCACGCCATCCCCAGCAGGATGCGCGCGATCTGGCGACGGCAGGTGAAGACGGGGAACGTCACGCAGCAGCCTCCGATGAGCAGGGCACAGGTCGCGGGCGCTTGGGATTGGCAGAACGGCACGCCGAGAAGAGGTCGGCAGGGGAGGGTTGAATGCGTCGCGCCCACCACCCAGGGTCGGGTTCACTGGATGCGGAATGCATTCCACTCCCTGCTGCCATGGGAGTGCCGCGAGAAGGCTGCGGTTCCCAGGACGCCAGGACCACGATCATCAAGGTTGCGCGCAAGACGGGACGGGCGTGGTGCCGTCCACTGCTGCCCGGCGGGGCCGGGCGGGGGGAGCGCGGGCAATCCTGTCCGATGACGTGGGAGCATTCCGACCGGCTGCCTTGACTGGGGGCGCACCGGCGGAGCCTGATTCGACACAGATGATGGTACCGGTGCGGCACGCGACGTGTCAATGAAACGCCCTGCGCGGCGGACCGATTCGCGCGGTCGCGCGCATTCGGTGGTTGGCGGATCGCGACCTCTGCTGCAACCTCCTTGCCGCCCGTCCCGTCACACAGGCAACGTGCGATGCGCGCGCCCCTGGTTCCTGCCGGCCCTCCACCCCGGAAGAGTTCATCCCATGACCGTATTCTCCCGCTGGCATGCCCATGCCTCGACCCGCGCCGCGCTTCTCGCGTGCTGCGTGTCCGCGCAGCTCGCCACCGCCGCCCGCGCCGAAGGGGCATTCGTCGCCAATGCCAGCCCCACCCTCGCAGTCAGCCGCGGCAGCGGTCCCATCGTCCTCGACGGCGACCTCTCGGACGCCGCCTGGCGCACCGCCGCCAAGCTGGACAACTTCTGCGAGACCAACCCCGGCGACCGCGTCGCGCCGCCCGTCACCACGGAGGGCTGGGTCACGTACGACGACAAGAACTTCTATTTCGCCTTCCACGCCCACGACGACCCGCGCACCCTGCGCGCCGCGGTCAGCGACCGCGACTCCGGCTTCGACGGCGACTACTGCGGCATCATCCTCGACACCTACGGCGACGCGGCGTGGGCGTACGAGTTGTTCGTCACGCCGGCCAACGTGCAGTCGGACCTGCTGTGGAGTCCCGACAACGAGCAATCCAGCTTCGACATGGTGTGGCACTCGGCGGCGAAGATCGTCGACGACGGGTGGATCGTCGAGGCCTCGGTGCCCTTCAGCAGCCTGCGCTTCCCGGCGGTGCAGGAGCAGGCGTGGAAAATGACAATGTGGCGCACGCGGCCGCGCGCCAACCGCGAGACCTCCTCGTGGGCGGCGGTGGACGACAACGCCTCGTGCTTCCCGTGCCAGTTCGGCACGCTCACCGGCATCACCGGCATCAAGCCGGCGGCCGGACTCGAGTTCCTGCCGTACGGCCTGGCCTCGCAGGCCGCGCGCCGCGCGCCGCGTCCGGGCGCCGCGTCCGCGGGCCTGGTCAACGACGATCCCTCTGTCGCCGCGGGCTTCTCGGCGAAGTACCGCATCGCCTCGAACATCACCGCGGAAGCCACCGTCAATCCCGACTTCAGCCAGGTCGAATCCGACGCCGCGCAGATCGACGTCAACTCCACCTTCTCGCTGTTCTACGACGAGAAGCGGCCGTTCTTCCAGGAAGGCAGCGACCTGTTCTCGACCTGGGTGAAGGCGGTGTACACGCGCTCGATCAACGACCCCAGCGCCGCGTGGCGCATCACCGGGCGGAAGGATCACACCAGTGTCGCCTACGTCGGCGCGCGCGACGAGAAGTCGCCGATCATCCTGCCCTTCGAGGAGCGCAGCGCGTTCCTGCCCGGCGGCCCGAGCTACTCGAACATCGCCCGCGTCAAGCAGACCTTCGGCCGCAACAGCGCGATCGGCGCGCTGGTCACCGACCGCCGTTACGCCACCGGCCACGCCGGCACCGATGGCGGCTCCAACAGCACCGGCGGGCTCGACCTCACGTGGAATCTCCTGCCCCGGCTGCGCTTCGAGGGCCAGTACATGGCCAGCCACTCGGTCGAGCCGCCGTACGACTCCTCGTACGCGCAGGCCCACCCGCTGCGCCAGGCCACCTTCGACCGCGGGCGCTACACGTCGCGGTTCGACGGCGAATCCTTCGGCGGGCACGCGCTGTACGCGAGTCTGGAGCGCGACGCGCGGCTGTGGAACTTCGACTTCGACTACTGGGAAACCAGTCCGGCGTTCCGCGCCGACAACGGCTTCGTCACCCAGAACGACAACCGTCGCGCGATCTTCTGGACCGGGCTGGCCTTCCGCCAGCCGAAGGCGTTCATCACCCGCGTGCAGCCCTCGGTGAACCTGGCCCGCGTGTGGAACTTCGCCAACGTGCGCAAGGACGAATGGATCCAGCCGCGCGTGAACATCAATCTGAAGGGGCAGAGTTTCGTGGGGCTCGGCTACCTGTGGAGCCACGAGCTGTATCGCGGCGTCGACTTCCCCGGGATCCACCGCGCGATGATCGACGTGGAGAGCAACTTCTCGCGGCCGGTGACCCTCGGGGCGGCGGTCACCCACGGCCGCTTCATCGCGCGCTCCGTGCAGCCGCAGCCGGTGCTCGGGCGCGGCGTGTCGGTGGACGTGTGGGGGACGCTCAAGCCGATTGCGCGGCTCTCGCTCGAACCCACCTACAGCTTCCAGCGCCTGCGCCATCCCGACACCGATGCGGCGATCTACAGCGGCGGCGTCTTCCGCGTGCGCACCCAATACCAGTTCACTCGCGAACTCTTCGCGCGCGTCGTCACCCAGTACGATGGATTCGGCCGCGCGTGGGAGGTGGATCCGCTGGTCAGCTACAAACTCAACCCCTTCACCATCGCGTACCTGGGCTCGACGCACTCGTTCGAGCAGATGTCCGAGGGCAGCGGCACGCCGGGCGACCCGCCGGCGCGCTACGTCGCGACCAGCCGGCAGCTCTTCGCGAAGTTCCAGTACCTCTTCCACGGGTAGCGGGTGTTGCATTGACCGCACGCGGGGCCCCTCGCTACACTCGGGGCTCCGCGTTTTGCGCTCTCATCGGCGTTGACCGCATCGACACCGCCACTCGGAGCTGCCCGATAGCGCATGACCCTCGACGAGTTGGGATGGAGCGAGAAGTGGGCTGAGGCGTTTGTGCCCTTCGCCGAGAAGGGCTGGGCGCCGGCGCGCATCTTCGTGCAGCATCGCAAGTCGTTCGGCGTGTATATCGAGGACGGCGAGTTGTCCGCCGCCACCGCCGGATCGCTGCATCATCTCAAGGACGATACCGACGCGCTCCCCGCGGTCGGGGACTGGGTCGCCATCTCGCATCGGCCGCAGGATTCGCTGGCGCGCATTCGCGCCGTGGTGCCGCGCCGCAGCCGCTTCGTGCGCAAGGCCGCCGGCTTCCACGCCGAGCCGCAGGTCATCGCCGCCAACATCGACACGATCTTCCTGGTGAGTTCGCTCGGGACGCCGCTCAATCCGCGGCGCATCGAGCGCTTCCTGGCGCTGGCGTACGAAGGCGGCATCGTGCCGGTGATCCTGCTGAACAAGGCGGACCTCTGTGAGGATGTTGCGGCGGCGCGCGCGGCGGCGCAGGGCATCGCGGTGGGCGCCGAGGTGCGCGTGGTCTCGGCGAAGACCGGCGAGGGCGTGGACGCCATCCTGCCGTCGCTCGAGGACCGGCGCACGATCGCGTTCGTAGGACCCAGCGGCGTCGGCAAGTCGACGCTGGTGAATGCGCTGTGCGGCAACGAGGGCCAGGCCACCGCGGAAGTCCGCGACACCGACGAGAAGGGCCGGCACACGACCACGCGGCGCGAGTTGATCCGCGTGATGCCCAGCGGCGGCTGGGTGCTCGACACACCGGGCATGCGCGAGATCGCGCTGTGGGATGCCGAGGGCGGCTTGGCGGAGGCCTTCGACGACATCGTGCAGTTCGCCGCCGGCTGCCGCTTTCGGGACTGCCAGCACAACGGCGAGCCGGCGTGCGCGGTGGCCGCGGCGGCCGATCGCGGCGAACTGGACGGCGAGCGACTGGCGTCGTATCGCAAGCTGCTGGCGGAGTTGAAGGTGCTGGCCGAGTCGTACGTCGTGCGCACCCGGCTCGAGAACAAGCGGCGCGACCGGGTAGGGTCGAAGGCGCTGCGGCTGGCGACCAAGCTGAAACGGCGCGTCGGGCGGTGAGCTGCGGCGGGCGGTGCGGGCGGGCGTGGCCTGTTCCACGGGTCGCGGTGGAGAACTCGGAATCCGTTCCAGCGTCGGGGATCGTTCGAGATGGGGGAATCCCCACGCAAGGATGGCACCGAAATTGAGCGTGGCGGCAGTACAGCTCGCGGGGGCAGCGCTACTCGCGGCAGTCCTCGCCGGCCTCGCGTGGACTGATGAGCCCAGCCAATGGAGCGATCAGGTATTGGGGCTGGCACCCGGGGGACAGGGTGCCTCCCGCGTGCGGGGGGGGCTGGATCCCAATAGCCCAGGGTGCGGGTCTGGCTACTCGTACCTGACGGATGGCCCCGTCGTCGGGGCCTTGGTAGGAGGGGTTCAATCGATTGTGAACCGATCAAAGACCCAGGACCTCTCGAAACACCTGCGTGAGCCGGAGTGGGTCCTCGACCGGTTGCCGCGGACTCCGCGTCTTTCCCACCTCCGTGAAGGCATTGAAGAGCGACCACGCGGTGCGCGGCTGAAACTCTGCGTGTCGCGGCTCCTCCCAAGCTTCGAGCACTTTCGGGAGTCGCGAGGCCGGCAAGACGTCCGCGACCATTGCCCGCATGAGCAGATGATCGACCCAGGACTGCGAGATCGATCGCTCCTGCATGGCAGAGATTTCTTGTTCGATCCGTCCCTTCAATTCGGAGACTTGATCGAGCATCCGGTATATGAGATCGGCGGTCCCCAGATCGTGACCTGGGTCCGGCCGCCGGGGAGCACGAGGACATCAAGGAAATTCTTGATGCCGGTGGCGTCGAACGCGATCGTCTTGCCATCGACGTTCAGACTCACGACCGCCCCCGTGCTGCGAAAGACGTGATCGAGTTGGTTAATGAGGGTCGCCGTGAAGCCCAGATGGTCGGGGGTCACCGACGCCGACGGCATGACCTTGCGATGGTAGAAGTGCGACCCCGGCTTCGTGCCCATCCGGTCCACAAACCCCGGGGTGTATTCAAAATCCATGGGCGTTTCCGTCGTGTGCTTCTCGTAGACGAGCGGCGTGACCGCCAGGGAGGTGCCGCCCTTGGCCTGCGTCGGCTGACTCCCGGCGGTCGCGGCAAGGCTCGGCACGCTCCATATGCAGTCGCTGGAAGGTGGGCGGCGTGGCGTGCGGCATCATGCCGGCACAGCCCACCAGCGCGACGGCCGCGACGGCGAGAGACGAGCGAACGATGGCCTCGGTTGCCGTCGAGCGACTGCGCGACACGAGCGGGGAAAGGTTGCGCTTACGCGGCATGGGTGGGTCTCCTTCGTAAGGGTGTGGGAGGTGTGACATCAGTCGGACCGTGTTCGGGGGCGACGATCCAGGGGGAGGAGTCGAGTTGGCGGAACACGGCTTCCCGGTGCCGGTCCGTGATGCGGGCGTAAATGGAGGTCGAGCGGATGGAGCGGTGGCCGAGGTGGTCTTGGACGAATTCCAGGGTGGATCCGGCGTCGAGCAGATGGGTGGCGATGGAATGGCGCAGGGAGTGGCAGCCGTAGCGTGGGTCGAGACCAGCTCTCCCTCGGTAACGCACGAACAGCGCTTAATCTGCCGCTTCTGGAGCGGGCCGTTCCTCCCCGGGAACAACGGGGAGGTCGCGTCCGCATCGGTCGATGCGACGTAGGGGCCCAGAGTGGCGCGCACAGCTGCGAACAGCGGTCGCACCGTCCACACGCTGTGCTTCACCCGCTTGACGGTGATCCGGCCCCGCTCGAAGTCGATGTCCTCGCGCGTGAGCAGGGCGACTTCGCTGACCCGGAAGCCGTACAGGTACAGCAGCGTGAACAGCGCGCGATCGCGCTGCACCGAGATGACGCGGAAGAGCGAGGCTACTTCGACCTGGGACATGTGCGCGGCAGGTATTGGGGGAAGGAGATGGGAATGGGCATAGCGGAGGGCAACAGCGTGCCCGCGACAGCGCACATCCTGTCAGAAGGGTGCAGTGGCGCAGAACTGTTGACGGATTAGTCAGTTAGTGAAGTCGAAGGAAGCTGAAGGAGGGGTAAGGCACCGTGCCAGGGGACGGCATTTTCGCAGTGTTTCAGGGGGAAATTGCGGAGGATGTGCGAGGAGTGCACCCTTCTGACAAAGGGTGCAGCAGACCCCAATATATTACTACACTTTCCGACGTTCAACCTCATGATGGCCACCGCAAGAGCGCACGGTGTGTATTTGAGCTTGACAGCCGAGTCTTATCGGTCCTTAATAAAAATGTTCCTGTGGATGACTTACGCAGACACGATTATCCTCCGCGAGATCGTCGATATGCTTTCACACATCCTTGGAGCCCCTGCGACAAGGACGATCCTCTCCGTACTCGCCTTGGGCCTCACTGCCCAAGCTGGATTCGCATTCCCCCCGCCTCCCCGGCCCCTATGGAAAGCTTCGTCCACCAGCGGCGAGCAGGGACCATTCGAGCTCGGGATGGCTTCAATGGCGGATACGTTGCTCACGCAGTCTCGCATGATGGTCTCCCAGGTGGACACAACGCTGCTCCGCCTTCGTCGGCCTAGGATCGGGCCCGCGATGCTTCAGCCTGCGGGAAAGGGCCCCACGGCTGCCGGCGCCGCGGACGGCTGGTGGAACGCGATCGCCCCACTAGCGGTCCCGGGCATCAGATACAGCCATTCAACCGCGTACGACTCACAACGTCAGCGGTTGCTGGTTTTCTCAGGGTCGGCTTGCGATGAAGGGCTACAGGATGTCTGGTCGTTCGATCTAAACGACGTCAGCGGTTGGACGCAGCTCTTTCCCTCCGGCACAGCCCCGCGGCTCGGTGGCGGACACTCGGCAGTGTACGATCCTGTGCGGGATGCGATGATCGTGTTTGGTGGAGACCAAGGCGGCGGAAACTATACGAACAGCACTTGGATTCTCCACTTCAGCCCTCGCCTGGAGTGGGAGCAGATCTACCCAGCCGGCGCCCTTCCCGAAGAGCGCCTGTATCAGGCTGCAATCTATGACCCGCTCCGCGATCGTGTCGTCCTTTACGGGGGCTACTCGGTCGGCGCCTACTACTCCGACACCTGGAGCCTCTCGCTCTCGGGAATTCCTGTCTGGACCAAGGTCGAGACGAGCGTCGCCCCACCTGGACGGGCCCTGGCGGCCGCGGCATACGATGCACTACACGACCGCCTTATCGTGCACGCTGGCTTCGGGTACCCGACCGGCGTGCTGGGAGACGTCTGGGCCCTCCCGCTGAGCACGGCCGATGCGTGGGTCCAGTTGATGCCCTCGGGTGCGGCGCCCTCGCCAAGATATGGCCACAGGGGCGCCTACGATCCGACGCGGGATGAGATGGTCGTGTTCGGCGGCGTGGACGCCGACTTTCAGTACCAGCGGGACACCTGGGCGCTTGCACTCGGCCAGCCGACCTGGACGCAGCTCCCCGCCACCAACGTGGTCCTCAACACGCGCTACGAGCACTCCCTCGTGTACGACCCTGCGGCCGATCGCCTCGTCGTGTTCGCCGGCTTCGACGGGCACATCGACTGCCCCTTGAACGACACGTGGGCCCTCCCGCGCTCCTCGCTCGCCTGGACGCAAGTCGTGCCGCCCGGCAACTGGGAGCCGCCGAGTCCGCGGCACGAATACTCGGCGATCTACGATCCGGTCGGGGATCAGCTCGTGGTCTTCGGCGGCAATCCGTGCAGCACCGGGCACTGTTGGCTCGCGGATCTGTGGACGCTGGGCTTCGCCTCCGATCCGCCGCCGTGGTATCCGCCGTACAACGGCGGGTCGCCGCCATATCAGCGCTGGGGCGCCTCGGCCCTCTACGACCCGACCCGGCAGCAGATGGTCCTCTTCGGCGGCAACAGCCCTTACACCTGCGGGCGAGACCTGTGTGATGTCTACAACCGGGACACGTATGCCCTCACCCTGGGGAGCTATCCGGTCTGGTCGCCAGTCTCCACGATGGGCGGCGTGCCCCCGGCCCGGGCCTACCACTCGGCGGTCTACGACCGACCGCGGGATCGCATGGTGGTTTACGGGGGGCTGGGCCCCGATGTGACCGGCGATGTCTGGACACTCACGTTCACGAGTCCGACGAATGGCACGT
>JBKJUD010000054.1:0-9101 GCA_046590735.1 Candidatus Eiseniibacteriota bacterium
CCGCGGGCGCCGCTCCCGACGCTCGGCGCCGCGGAAGCCGTCGCCATGGCCGACGCGTGGTGGCCCGCGTGGTTCAGCCTCGCCACCACCGCGGCGCCGAGCGTCGGGAGCGGCGCCCGCGGCCGTACCCAGCCGGCGGTCAGCGGGGCAAGCGCGCCGGAGAACGGCAGCGGCCCGGTGCAGCGATATTCGAAATGCTGCGTGTACTCCGGCGCCTCGGGCGGCCCGACGCGCACCACGCCCACCTCGCGCCAGTCGCTGCCGCGGGTGGGCGCTGGGCGGCCCCACTCGGGCGCCGCGCTGCGGCGCTGGCCGGCGACCACCGTGGCCTCGGCGAGCACCGCGCCGTCCTGGCGCAAGGTGGCGCGCACCGTCGACATGCCGGTGCCGCGCCGCAGCGTCTCGACGGCGATCTCTGCCTCGCCGGGCAACACCGGGCCGGGGATCACGCCGGTGACCGAGCGGATGACGCGCGCCGGGTCCGGCTCCACCGCCTCCGCCGCGCGCACCAGGGCGCCGAGCACCAGGCCCCCGAAGGCGCCGCGTCCCTGCCGCCAGCTCTCGCCGACGCGCAGGCCGAAGCGCGTGTCATCGAGGCGGGTGCCGGTCAGCGCGGCGGCGAGGTCGTGCGGGGCAGGGGTGGCGTCCATCCCCGGACCTCAGCACACCTCGCGCCCGCCGGGCAACCGGTCCACGAAGGGCCGGCGCGCCGGCTCTACGCCGCCGCGGTGTCGCCGGCCGCCGTCGCCCCCCGCGTGCCACCGCCGTAGAGGGGCGCATTCACGTCGGTGAAGGCCAGCATCGCGCCCAGCCGGTTGGCCACCGGCGCGTCGAAGCCGGCGTCTCCCTGCCACTGCCGCGGGTTGCGGAAACTGCCGGCGAGCATGTCCCAGAGCGGGAAGTCGGAGTAGTTGAAGGCATGCACCCCGCGCTCGTGGTGGACGCAGTGCGACTCCGGCCGCTGGATCAGGTACCCCAGCCACTGCGGCGTGCGGATGTTGCAGTGCTGGAACATCCCGTAGAACGCGGCGATGAATCCCACCCCCGCCGCCGCCACCGGGTCGAGCCCGAGCAGCAGCGTGGTGACCAGCACCGAGAGCACCGCAAAGGCGAGCATGTCGAGCGGGTGGAACAGGACCGACCCCGGCAAGTCGACGCGCTGCGGGCTGTGATGCATCTGGTGGAAGCCGCGCCACAGCAGCGAGAAGCGGTGCTCCGCGCGATGCCAGAGCGCATTGACCAGCGACAGCACGCCGTAGCCCAGTGCCAGGCTCCAGCCCAGGCCCAGCCCGGTGAGGTCGAGCACGCGATGCGCGGCCAGCCACGGTGCCGGGATCAGCAGCGGGACGACGGTGGACACAGTCCCCAGCAGGACGAGAAACAGCAGCCCGAGCCACGCCCAGCCACGACGGGCCGGGAATTCTCGGACCGGGAAGAGGCGCTCCACACCCCAGAGCACCAGGTAGGTCACCGGGACGGCCAGGCTGAACAGATCGACGAGTGACATGACGGAAGTCTCCTTTCGCGGGGAGCGCGCGTGATGATGGGCTCCATGGGCCTTACGACGTAAGGCCACTTGCATCAGTTTAGCCTTACGGTGTAAGCTGTCAACCATGAAAAAACCCCCTGCCCGAAAGAAGCCCTTGAGCCGCGACCGGATCGAGAAGGCCGCCCTGGCCGTCATCGAGGACATCGGCCTGCAGGCCTTCAGCATTCGCAAGCTGGGCGCGTCGCTGGGCTGCGAGGCGATGAGCCTCTACCATCACTTCCCCAGCAAGGCGCACATCCTCGACGCCCTGGTCGACCGGGTGATCGGGGAGATCGCCTTTCCCGCGGACAGTGTGCCGCCGCTGGAACGCCTGCGGCTCATCCTGCGTGCCTACCGCACGACGGCGCTGCGCTATCCGCACTTCTCACAGTTCCTGATCGTGCATCGCATGGAGTCGGCGGTCACGCTCGGCGCGCTGGACCGGGTGGTCAAGGCGTGCATCGACACCGGCCTGCCGCCGGAACGCGCGGCCCGGTTCTTCCGGGTGGCCAGCTACTTCCTGATGGGCGCGATCCTCGACGAGACGCAGGGATATGCGAAAGGGCCGCAATCGCTCGACCCGGTGCCGCAGGAGGAGTGGGACACGCGCTTTCCGCACATCGCCGCGGCCGGCGAATACTTCACGCCGGAACACTTCGAGGACACCTTCGAGCTGGGGCTGGAGATGCTGATGGCGATGGTGCCGCGGCTGGCGGAGGTGCCGCCGGGCACGGCCTGATTCCCCGCGCGGCGCGAGGGGCCAGGGGGCACCGCTAGGCGGCGCACGCGCGCGCCCACGCCCGCGGCACCCACTTCATCGCCCCCACGGCCAGCAGGAACACGCCGAGCCCGGCGATCCCCATCGCGGCCTCGGTGAGCAGCATGCCACGGCCGCCCCAGCGGGTGTCGGCCCAGCCGTCGATGCTGGTCATGTAGGCGATCGGCATGTTCGAGAGCGAGGCGTACACGCTGTACTTGGTCGCCGCCGCGCCGTGCCCGATCGCCTCGAGCACGACCGCCGAGAACCCCGCGTAGGTGAAGCCGGTGACGAGCGCATAGATCGACGTCCAGATCACGTACATCGCCGGGGTGCGCGGCGACAGCGCCATGCCCACCGCGGTGCCGGCCTGCAGGATGCCGTAGAGCGCGTAGGCCCCCTTGCGGTTCATGCGGTCGGACATCCAGCCGCCGAGCAGGCAACCGGCCGCCGAGATCACCCCCGCGAACAGTCCGGTCACCAGCGCGACGGTGTCCGCCGAGGCCTTCCACTCCCCCGCCACCGACGACCACAACCCGGCCGCGGCCCCCGAGCCGATCGGCATGAAACACAGGAACAGCGCGAGGAAGCCGCCGCGGCTGGCGATCACCTTGACCAGGTCGACGACGGAGTTGCGCAGTGTGGCCCACACGGTGGCGCCGCGGTGATCGATGGCCGGCTCGGGAAGGACGCGCAGCGCGGAGATGCAGAACAGGCAGGCCACGCCGAGGATCGCGGCGGGCATCCAGGCCTGGCCCAGGCGCTGCGCCAGCAGCAGGCCGAGCCCGCCGCCGAGGCCCGAGCCCCCGAGGTTGCCGGCCTGGAACCAGCCGCTGGCGCGGCCCTTCTCGGCGTCGGTGGCGCCGTAGGCCATCAGGCTCTCGGTGGCCATCGCGACGAAGGTGACCGCGAAGTTGGCGACCAGCACCACCGCGGTGAGCAGCGGCAGGCTCGAGGCCCGAGCCGGCACGATCCCCGTGGCCGCGATGCCCAGCGCGCTCACGATGCACGCGCCGATGTACCACGCCTTGCGGGTGAACAGGCTGTCGGTCAGGGGCGCCCAGCAGAACTTGAAGGTGTGCGGCAGATAACTCGTCGCGATCAGCGCGGCGACCAGCGCCACCGGGATCCCGGCGTGCGCGAGTTGCCAGGCGACGGTCACGGTCAGGTAGCCCGACATCACCCCGAAGGGCAGGATCAGGACGAGGAACGCGGAGGGGTGCGCGTGGCGTGCGTGCACGACCGCGGCGCCGCTCACAGCACGCGCTGGAGCACCGCGAGCAGCCGCGCGACTTCCGCCGGGCTGTTGTAGTGCGCCATGCTGATGCGGACGACGCCGCCGTGGCCGTGCAGGTCGAGTGCGGTGACGGCGCGATGTGCGTAGAAGTGTCCGTAGCGGATGGCGAGGTTCTCCGCGTCGAACAGCGGCGGAATGTCCGCGGCGTTGTGTCCCTCGACGGCGAAGGCGATGGTCGGCACGCGGCGCGCCGGGTCCGCATCGGCAAGGCCGAGCAGGCGCACGCGCGGATGCGCGTCCAGCAGCGCAAGCACCGGCGCGGCCAGCGCGGCCTCGTGCGCGGCGATGTGCGCGAAGGCGCGGGTGAGGCGCGCGGCATGCGGATCGCCCGCCGGGCCGCCATGGTGCGCGTCGAGATCGAGCAAGTAGGTCTCGATCGCGGGCAGCGACGCGGTCAACTCGTGGTTGACCCCGCCCGGCTGCAGCTTGTACGGCACATCATCCTCGCCGATGAAGAAGTGATTCTGTCCCCGGGCGCGCTGGAGCAGGTCGCGGCGGCCGAAGAGCAGGCCCAGGTGCGGACCGAAGACCTTGTAGAGCGAGAGGAAGTAGAAGTCGGCGTCGAGCGCCTGCACATCGACGCGACGGTGCGGCGCGAATGCCACGCCGTCGATGCACGCCAGCGCGCCGGCCTCGTGGATGCGCCGGACGAACGCCGCCGCGTCGTGAATCGTCCCGACGATGTTGGAGCAATGGGTGAAGGCGACCAACCGCGTGCGCTCGGTGAGCACGGCGTCGAGCCCGGCGAGCGTCAGTTCGTGCCGCTCGCGGTCGAATTCCCAGGTGCGCACGACCACGCCATGCTCGGCGAGGGCGCGCCAGGCGCCGCTGTTGGACTCGTGCTCGAGATCGCTGACCACCACCTCGTCGCCCGGCGCGAACCACCCGCGGAGCGCCGCAGCGAGTGTGCGCACGTTCATCGTGCTCGACGACGCCAGCACGACCTCGCCGCCCTCGGCGCCGACGAGGCGAGCCATCGCCTCCTGGCCCTCCGCCACCGCCTGGCTCGCGGCCACCGAGTGCAGATAGGACGCGCCGAGTTGCACGGGCCAGCGCGCCATGTGCGCGGCCACGCCCTCGATCACGGCGGCCAGCGGAGCGCTGCCGCCGGCGTTGTCGAACAGCGCCCAGTCCTCGCGCAACGCGGGGAACTGCGGGCGGACCCAGGTGAGATCGAGCATGGGGGGCATCTTTCTGGCTAGGCGCGCGGCCGTGCCGGCAGCGGGCAGCAGTCGGCCGCGCACCTGTCGGGCGCCGCCGGGAGGAAGCCAACGACCGGGCGTGCCGGATCGCTGTGCAGCCGCTCTGCGATCAGCTCGCGCACCATCGTCACGAAGCGCGGATGCGTGCCCGCGGTGCCGGCGCGCACCATGCGCAGGCCGAGATCCGCGCACAGGGCACGCGCCTCGGTGTCGAGATCGAACAGCACTTCCATGTGGTCGGAGAGAAAGCCGATCGGGACGAGGACGACGTCCTCGGCGCCGGCCGCGTGGACGGCGCGCAGGGCGTCGAGGATGTCGGGCTCGAGCCACGGCTGCGTGGGCGGCCCGCTGCGACTCTGGAAGACGAGGCGGTCGTCGGCGCCGGCGTCGGACGGATCTGTCGCGAACGAGCGCCCGTTCGCAGCCGACACCAACCGGCAGGCCTCGTGCAATTGCGCGACGTACGGACTGCTCGCCGCCATCGACAGCGGGATGCTGTGCGCGGTGTACAGCATGCGCGCGGCCTCGCGGCGGGCGGGGTCGAGCTGGGCCAGCACCTCCGCCACGCGATCCGTCATCGTCTCGATGAAGCCGGGATGGTTGAAGAACAGGCGCAGCTTCGAGAGCCGCGGCGCGTGCGTGACCGCGGCCCGCGCCCGCTCCATGTCTTGCCGATATTGCCGACACCCGCTGTACGACCCGAACGCCGAGGTCACGAACACCAGCGCGTGCGTCACGCCCTCCGCGGCCATCGTGCGCAGCGTGTCCGCGAGCATCGGATGCCAGTTGCGATTGCCCCAATACAGCGGTAGCGCGATGTCCGCCGCGTCAAGCGCCGGACGCAG
This sequence comes from Candidatus Eiseniibacteriota bacterium, assembly GCA_046590735.1. Taxonomy (GTDB): domain Bacteria; phylum Eisenbacteria; class RBG-16-71-46; order CAZEPH01; family CAZEPH01; genus JBKJUD01. The sequence continues at coordinate 5,630 of JBKJUD010000054.1, forward strand.
TGCGGCAAGCAGCGCGCGCACCTGGTCGTTGATCGGGCTGCGGCCGTCGAAGTGGTGGTAGTGCTCCGCCACCTCGAGCATCCGCTTGCGCGGGACGTTCTTGCCGCGCAGGACGTTCTCGAGGAACGGCAGGACATCGTCCGGCCCCTCGGGCCCGCCGAAGCTGAGAACTAGGATGGCGTCCGGCCGGCCCGCCGGCTCCGTCACGCTGTCGATCGTCGCCCCCTAGCGATAGAGCGCCTTGATCGCGCCCCAACTGGAAGGTTCCTGTGCCGTGGGCAGCAGGTCGATCGTCGCGCCGCCGGTAATCGCCATGTCGTTGATGCGGCCGTTGTGGTCGATCACCTTGCAGTAGGTCAGCGTGAAGTGCACCGGGGCGGCCACGCATCCGCTTTCGAAATTGATGTTCATCTGCGCCACCGCGCCGCTCGTGCACGCCAGCTCGAGTCCACTCCACGCGGAGGCGACGGTGTAGCGGAAGCCGGAGGTGTCCGGTTCGACGGTGATGGTAACGACGGTGTCGCGCGCCAGCCAGCCGCAGGTACCGTACGCGGCGGTCTTGAAGCTCGCGTCCCCGAAGGTGAAGCCGGCGACGGCCTCGTGGGGCGTCCAGCTCAGGCCGAACTCGGCGCCCTTCACTTCCTTGATGTCGTTGAGGCGGACGTACAGGCGCTGCAGGCCGCAGGCATTGGTGATCGAGGGCACGGTGGCGTCGCGGTTCCAGCTGAGCGCGCAGGTGCCGCCCCAGTTGAAGCCCTGCGCGGAGGCGAGACCTGTGAGGAGCGCGGTGCAGAACAGGGCAAGCAGCAGGACGCGGATGCGGAACACGGAGAGTCTCCTTCGGGAGTGGTGAGTCAGCGGCGTGGGCTCTGGGAGAGCGCGGGCGGTTCGAGGGCCGGCGGGTTCCAGTTCACGCGCCTGGCGCGCCGACGACGGAGCCGGCAGGACACGCGCGTCAGGGATCATAGCATTGCCGTGCGGGCGAAGGGGTTGGATTTCCGGCCCGCACCGGCCCGCACCGGAGCGATCCGGCACCGGCGGCAAGACCTGCCGGAAGAATCTGCCGCCGCCGCCGCGGGAGGCCTCGCGGGCGCGGTAACTCGTTGTCCCCGCGACGCGCGCAATTGAGCACGGCTCTTGCACTGCCCCTCCCAGTCTCTCAGGAGGAGGTCGCCATGCCGAACACGGAAGTCCTGGTTGTCGGAACGCCCACGTCGTGCCGCGCCGCCGTGAGCGCGCGGTTGCAGGACCACCACGTGGCGCACGCGGAAGCCTCCGACGTGCGTGTCACGAGTTCGCCGGCCCTGACGGCCGAATCCTCGCGCGACTGGATGCTGGCGCAATTGACCGCCGCCGCAGCGCCGCAGGACCAGCGTGTGCTGCTGTGCGTGAGCGGCCCGCTCACCTACGCGGCATGGTGCCACGCCACGACCCCGGAGACCATGATCCACGCCTGCGCGGCATGGAACGACGAGCACCGGATGCTGCTGCACGCCGCGTTGGGCGCCGGGCGGCCCGTGCTGGTTGTCCGAAGCGAGGCGCTCGAGACCGATGCGGCCGGGACCTTGGCGCGCGCCGCCGCGTTCGCCGGCCTGCCGCCGCTCACCCGCGACGGCGGGGCGCTGCACCCCACGCCGCCGCCGTACACGCTCACCGCGCCGCTGGCGCGCGCGGCGATGCGCGCCTTGGCGGCCTCGGAGATTGCGTCGCTCCTCGGCTACGACGTCGCACTGCCCCCGCTGCCCACGCCTCGCACTGCCGGCGAACGCCACATCCTGGCCGCGTGGGTCGAGGACGAACTGACGCTCGCCCGCGACGCCACCCTGATGGGAGAAATGCCGATCGCGGTCGAAACACTGAAGCTCCTCCTGGATTACTTCGGGACGGAGTTCGACACGCTCGGACTCGATCTCACCTATGAAGGCCTGGCGATCACGCTGACCGACATCCTGCTGTCCGTGGAGTTGCCGGGCCCGGCCGCCATCATTGCGCAGGGTCTCGTCGCCAACCGACCGGAGAGCCTCGAAGGCCATCGCCTGCTCCTGCTGGCAGCCCTCGGCGCCTCCGACATCGACGGCGCAATGGCCGCGGCGACGCGGTTCCTGCGCCTCGCCGTCGCGGAGGAGAACGAGGACACCTCACACGCGCCGGATCTGGTCCGCCTCCTGCACCACGCGCAGCCGGATAATCCCGCGACCCCGGCGTTCATCGAGGCGCTTGCGGCCCATCGCCCGATGGCCGCCGCGGTGGAGATGCCGCTCGCCGCGGCGCCGCCGGACCGGCGCCCGCCGCACTCCTCTTTCGCCCTCGGCTTGCTGGCCGCCGCCCGCGGCCGCGTCGAGGACGGCGTGAAGGTGCTCGAGTAGGGACTCAGCGCGTGGGGGGAGCCAGTGGAGGCGCGTTGCGCTGGAACGGAATGCCGGCGGGGCGACTCTTCAAGAGGGGGAGCACGCAACTTGGCCGCCCCTCCCCCCACGAATGACCACGCACGAGGAGATATCCATGAACGCGAAGAGCCCCGAGCCGTCAGAGATGATCGGCAAGGCGGAACTGCGCCGCCGCGCACGAGCGCATGTCGAGGACGGCGCGGTCACCGAAGGGTATGGCGTCGACCGCACCGCCGTCCTGCGCATGTTGAACGAAGCCCTCGCCACGGAACTCGTCTGCGTCCTGCGTTACAAGCGGCACTATTTCATGGCCGTCGGTATTCACGCCCAGCCCATCGCCCAGGAATTCCAGCAGCACGCGCTCGAGGAGCAGGCACACGCCGACCTGATCGCATCGCGCATCACCCAACTCGGCGGCGAGCCCAATCTCGACCCGAATGGCATGCTCGAACGCAGCCACTCGGAGTATGTCGAGGGACGCTCGCTGCTCGACATGATTCGCGAGGACCTCGTGGCCGAGCGCATCGCGATCGAATCGTATTCGCAGATGATCCGCTTCGTCGGCGACGGCGACCCGACCACGCGCCGCATGCTCGAGGGCATCCTCGCGATGGAAGAAGAGCACGCGAACGACCTCGCGGACATGCTGGCCACACTGGATCCCGCGAAAGAGTAGCGACACCGCAGCGCCCCGTGGCAACGCGGGCACAGGGATGCGTGCGTTGGCATTGCTGGCTTCGAGTTGACGGGAAAGTGTGGCCTCCAGAGTTATCCGCCGTATCACCAGCGACCGAATCGACACCTCTGCGTTGACCAGTATCCCTGCGACCTGTCGCCTTGCGACGCAACCCTTTGTCCCCGAGAGGGATCCGGAGTTCCCATGTCCCATTTCCCAAAATGGCGGGCGACCCGTCTGCTGCTCCTTCTCGCGCTCCCCCCGCTGACCCTCCCCGCTCCTGCCGCCGCCGACTCGTGGCCCGAGTACGGCAACTCCCAAGACAACGCCTCCGCCAGCGCCGAGACCTGGCTCTCCCCCACCGTCGCCGCCCGGCTCGTGGAGAAGTGGCAGGCGCCGCTCGGCGAGG
>JBKJUD010000227.1:0-2673 GCA_046590735.1 Candidatus Eiseniibacteriota bacterium
GCGCGCACCGCGCTCCTCTGCGACCCGGCGCGCGGCGTGGATCGTGAGGGCGCGCGCGAGCGCATCGCCGATGCCGCTCGCCGCCGCCTGGTCCTGTGGGACATCCCCGAGGACGTGATCCGCGACATTGCCGCTCGCGGCGCCGCGCGCGAGGAGCTGCCGGTGCGCGCGCCGGCCGCCGGGCTCGTCGTCGAGAAGCACGTCGTCGAGGGCACCGCGTTCGAGCCCGGCATGCTGCTGTTCCGGCTCGCCGGCGCCGATCCGATCTGGGTGGTGGCGAGCGTGTACCAGCGCGACCTCGCCGGCATCACGCGCGGCGCCGCCGCCACGGTGCGGGATCCGCAGAACGCGTTCACCGCCGCGGGCCGCGTCGAGTCCTTCGGTCCGTCGCTCGATCCCAGCACGCACACCATCGACGTGCGTATCGCGGTGGCGAACCCGCGCGGCATCTTGCGGCCGGGCATGTACGTCAGCGCCGACATCCGCGCGCCGCGCGCCCCGGTGCTGGCGGTGCCGGCGAGCGCGGTCATCCCGGCGGGCGAGCGGCAGATCGTCTTCGTCTCCCCGAGCCGCGGGCGTTACGTGCCACGCGCCGTCACGCTGGGCCCGCGCGACGGCGACTGGTACCCGGTGCTCTCCGGCGTGCAGGCCGGGGAGCGCGTGGCCGTCTCGGGCAACTTCCTCGTCGCCGCCGAGAGCCGCGTCCGCAGCGGCGGCTCGCAGGAGGCGGGACGATGATCGAACGGCTCATTGCCGCAAGCGCGCGCAACCCGCTGGTGGTCGTGCTGTGCGTGCTGGCCGCGGCCGCCGGCGGCTGGATCTCCCTCGCCCACACCCCGCTCGACGCGATCCCCGATCTCAGCGACACACAGGTGGTCATCACCACCGAGTGGATGGGGCGCAGCCCGGACATCGTCGAGGCGCAGATCACCTACCCGCTGGTGTCGGCGTTGCGCTCGGCGCCGGGAGTCCGCTACGTGCGCGGGTTGTCGATGACCGGCGACTCGTTCGTGTACGTGGTCTTCCACGACGATGTCGACCTGTACTGGGCGCGCAGCCGCGTGCTCGAGCAGCTCGCCGCGCTCAAGGCGCGCCTGCCCGCCGATGTCTCGCCGCAGATGGGCCCGGACGCGACCGGTGTCGGCTGGGTGTTCGAGTACGCGCTGGTCGACACCACCGGGCGCAACTCGCTCGCCGACCTGCGCCAGTTCCAGGACTGGACGATGCGCTTCTGGCTGCAGGGCGTACCCGGGGTCGCGGAGGTCGCGCCGATCGGCGGCTTCGTGCGCGAGTACCAGGTCGACGTCGACCCGATCCGGCTGGCCGGCGCGCACGTCACCTTCGCCGAACTGTCCGCGGCCGTCGCCGGCGCCAATCGCCAGGCCGGCGGCGGCGTGCTCGACATCGCCGGGCACGAGCAGGGGATTCGCGCGCTCGCCGACGTGCACAGCGCCGCCGACATCTCCGCCACCCCGATCCGCACCCGCGACGGCGGCATCGCCGTGCGCGTGGGCGATGTCGCCGACGTGCACGCCGGCCCCGCCCCACGCCGCGGCATCGCGGAACTCGACGGCCGCGGCGAGGTGGTCGGCGGCATCGTCATCATGCGCCAGCAGGAGAACGCGCTGCGCGTGATCGAGGGCGTCAAGGCGCGCCTCGCCGAGGTCGAGAAGTCGCTGCCGCCCGGCGTCCAGCTGGTGGTCACCTACGATCGCAGCGAGTTGATCAAGAGCGCGGTGCGCACGCTGCGCCGCGTGTTGCTCGAGGAGATGATCATTGTCTCGCTGATCATCCTGCTGTTCCTCTTCCACATCCGCAGCGCGCTGATCCCGGTGGTGACGTTGCCGATTGCCGTGCTGCTCGCCTTCATCCCGATGGCCGGCCAGCACCTCACTGCCAACATCATGTCGCTGGGTGGCATCGCGGTGGCGATCGGCGCGATGGTCGATGCCTCGATCATCATGGTCGAGAACGTGCATCGCGCGCTCGAGCGATGGGAGGCCGGCGGGAAACGCGAGCCGCGCACCGAGGTGATGATCCGCGCACTGCAGGAGGTGGGCCGGCCGCTGTTCTTCGCGCTGCTGGTCATCACTCTCTCGTTCATCCCGATCTTCACGCTCACCGGCGTCGAGGGCCGCCTGTTCCGCCCGCTGGCGCTGACCAAGACCTACTCGATGGCGTTCGCCGCTCTGCTCGCGGTGACGCTCACGCCGGCGCTGGTGATGTGGCTGATCCGCGGCCACATCCGCGGCGAGGCCGACCACCCGGTCACCCGGCCGCTGGTGCGCGCCTACGCGCCTGTCGTGCGCTGGGTCGCCGAACACCCGAAGCGGGTGATGCTGGCGGCGGCGCTGCTGGTGATCAGCACGATCCCGGTGGCCATGCGCCTGGGCAGCGAGTTCATGCCGCCGTTGAACGAGGGCTCGCTGCTGGCGATGCAGACCGCGCCGCCCGGCATGTCGGACCCGGAAGCCGGCGCGGTGCTGCAACGCCTCGACGCCACGCTGATGGAGGTGCCGGAGGTCGCACACGTGTTCGGCAAGATCGGGCGCGCGCAGACCGCGACCGACCCGGCGCCGCTGGGCATGGTGGAAGCCGTCGTCACGTTCAAGCCGCGCGACCAGTGGCGCGCGGGCCTGACCTGGGACGGCCTCGTCGCCGACCTCGACAGGC
>JBKJUD010000235.1:0-8314 GCA_046590735.1 Candidatus Eiseniibacteriota bacterium
GCCGCCGCGCACGACGCCCAGCTGCGGCGGCAGCGATTCGAGGAGGCGGGACTTGAGCGCCGGGGCCGGGGCGACCGGGGGCAGCGCCTGCGCCAGCGTCAGCAGCGATTCGCGGGCCTCGGCGAGCGCGGCCTCGCACTCGGCGCAGCCGGCCTCGAGATGCCGCCGGAAATCGCGCAGTTCCTCCCCTTCGAGCACGCCCAGCGCGTCGAGCGGCGCGAGGTCGACAAAGCGGTCGGTCGTCATGATGCAGCCCCCACGTGCAGTGCTTCCCTCAGCCGGCCCAATCCGAGGCGCACCCGCGTCTTCACCGTCCCCAGGGGCTCCCCGGTGTGCTCGGCGATTTCGCTCTGGCTCATGCCATCGAAGTAGGCGTACTCGAGTGCCCGGCGCTGCTCGGGGGGGAGCGTGTCGAGCACCTTGCGGACAGCGAATCCGATCGCGGGGGTGTCCTCGGAATGCTGCGTGACCAGGGTGTTCTCGGTGACCTCGGTGAGGTGGACGGGACCGCGGCGGCGCAGGCGGTCGAGGGCGCGGGAGCGCGTCATCGTCACCAGCCAGGCGCCGACGCTGCCGCGCGCGCCATCGAAACGGGACGCCTGGCGCCACGCCTGCATCAACGCATCCTGCAGGACCTCCTCGGCATCCCCGCGGTCGCGGACGATGCGCACGGCCAGCGCCATCAATGTGCCCGCATACCGGTCGTACAGCGCGGAGAACGCGTCGCGGTCTCCGTCTGCCATCCGGTAGACGAGGTCGAAATCCGTTTGGGGGATCACTCAGTCTCCAGTCATCGGGTGCTAGGACGGCGATCCTAGCCCGATTGACGCTTGCCGCCAAGCGGCAAGCTCGGCCGGCCGCGGGGGCGGCGGGCCGGATGCGACAGGACGAAGGCGACACGTGACGAGAGTTGACTCCACGCCACCTCCCCCGGGGTCGGCGGGATCCGCCACGTGCGCCGTTCAGGGGGTCTACGGGGGTGGGATCGTTTTCGGATCTCGCGGCGCGTCGGTTCGTGCGCGGGCGGTTGACGGCGCGCATGGGCTGGGGCACCGTCGCCGGCATGTCCCTTTCGCCCATGCTCGACGACGACCACTACTGCTACTGCTGCGGCCCGGCGAATCCCGAGGGCCTGCACGTCCACTTCGACGAGCTGCCCCAGGGCGCACTGGGCACCCGCGTCGTCTTCGCGCCGCACCACGCCGCGCGCGGCGCGCAGGTGCATCCCGGGTTCCTCACCCTGCTCGTGGACGAGCTGGCGGTGCAGATGCTGCTGTACCAAGGCATCGCGGCGGTCTCGACCGAGTTGCGGATGCGCACGCTGGAGCCGGTCGCGGTCGGCGAGCCGGTGCGTGCGCGGGCCTGGCGGGGTCGTTCGCGCGGACGCTTCCTCGAGGTCGAGTGCGAGGCGCGGGCCGGGGACGGCGAGGGCCGCGTGGTGGCGGCGGGCACCATCGCCTGCATGCAGGTGGCGATCGCCGCGGACGGCGGCGTCGAGCGGTTCGTGGCGAACCGGCGGAACACGGCGGGCGGGGCTGCGGAAGGGACCGGCGGCGAAACCGCCTAGCGCGTGGCGGTGGCGGCGCGGGTCTCGGCCAGCGTCGCGCGCAGGCGGAGGAACGCCGCGTCGATGTCGTCGGGCGACACCGCACCCACCGACAAGCGGAACCAGCCGCTCTCCTCGCGCAGGCCGAACGCCTGGAACGGCACCACCGCGAGGCCCGCGTCATCGAGCAGCAACTGGCGGATGTCCTCGTTGCGGGCGAGCGCGCGCCCACGCACCGTGCGACCGACGATGTCGAACCGCGCCGACAGGTAGATCGCGCCCTGCGGCGCGATCGCCTCCACCGGGAAGCCTTCCGCGCGCATCGCCGCGAAGCCGGCGTGCAGCCGATCGAGCCGTTCCTCGAGCGCTGCGGTCATCGTGGTGTGAAACGCGGCGATCGCGGCGGGCTGGTCCAGCAGGGCGGCGGTGGCCATCTGCTCCGCCTTGGGCGCCCACGCGCCGATGTGCCCCAGGATGTCGGCCATCCGCTGCCGGATGCGCGGCGGCATCACGCCCCAACCCACGCGCAGCCCGGTGCCGGCGAACGCCTTCGAGACGCCATCGAGCATCAGCGTGTACGGCGCCGCCTCCGGCACCAATTCCACTGGCGTATGATGGCGCGCGTCGCCGAATGTCAGCATCCAGTAGACTTGGTCGAACAGCAGGTACACCGGCCGCTCGCCGGTGCGCACGCGGCGAGCGTTCTCCTCGACGATCATCGTGGCGATCGAGTGCAGCGCGTCGCGCGCGATCACCGTGCCGGTGGGATTCAGCGGCGAGTTGAGGAACACCAGTCGCGCGGTGCGGATGTGCGGCTCGATCATCGCGGCGGTGGGGAAGAAGTTGGTGTCGGCGTGCACCGGCAACTCGATGCCGCGGGCGCCGGAGAGATATGTTTAGTGGTTGTTGTTCCACGACGGCACCGGGTACACGGCGACATCTTCCGGGTCGAGCAGCGTGCGGTAGGCGGCGTAGAGCAGCGGCCGCGCGCCGCTGGCGACCAGCACGGCGTCGACCGGATAACGCAGGCCGAGGCCGCGGTCGTAGAAGCGCACGATCGCCTCGCGCAACGGCAGCACGCCGTCGGAGGGCGGGTAGTTGGTCTGGCCGGCGGCGAGCGCGTCACGGATGCCGGCGAGCAACGCATCCGGAATGGGGAAATACGCCGGGTTGAAGTCGCCCACGGTGAGGTTGCACACCGGCGTGCCGGCGGCCACCAGGGCGCGGATCTGCCCGGCGATGCGCAGGATCTCGGAGCCGACCACACCGTCGGCCAGCCGCGAGAGCGGGGCGTCGGCGTGGGGCGAATCGGCGAGGCGCGAGGTGATGTCCATGCGGGAAAGTGTACGGAAGTGGCAACGAGGCGGACCACCTTTGCCTTGCACTTGGTACCCGTGTGGGCGCAGATGCGCTTCGAACGCCCCCGCCTTGGCTACAGCCCGAGTGTCCTCCAGAGAATTACCCCACCGTCGCCTCCGACGGGAGCAACTGGGTGGTGGCATGGTTCGACCACGGCAGCTACTTCGAACTGGATGGCGCGCGCGTCTCGCCGCAGGGTGTCGTGCTGGATCCTGGCGAGGTCCCGCTTCATCAGCCAGGTTTTCCCGATGCGCCCTTCGACGCTCGCCTCGCATTCGCCGGCAACGAGTACCTGCTGGTCTGGCAGGAGATGGCGCCCGAGGACTACCGCAACGTCGGTGCCGACGGCGTGCTGCGCTGACCGCGCGGGTTCGCTCACGCCTTGCGCTTCAACTGGTACCCGCGGGGACGGCGGTCCTCCACCGCCACGCCCTCGGCCGCGAGCTGGGCGCGGAGGGCGTCGGCGCGGGGCCAATCCTTGGCCTGGCGCGCCACCTCGCGCTCCTCGGCCAGCGCGACGAGCGCCGCGTCGAAGGTCTCCTCGCGCGGCTCGTTCCAGAACAGTCCGAGCAACTCGCCGCAGGCGCGCAGGTCGGCGGCGGCCTGCACCATCGCGCCGGGCTGCCCGGCGGTGGCCGCGCGGTTGGCGACCCGACTGAGGTCGAACAGGCAGGCGACGGCGCGCGGGGTGTTGAAGTCGTCGCACATCGCCACATGGAATCCGTCGCGCGCGGCGGCGATCTCGGCGTCGAGGTCCGGCCCGCCGCTGCCGGCGGCGACGCCGGCGGCCTCTGCCTCGCGCGCCTGCTTGAGCACCGCGTGCAGCCGCGCCAGCCCCACGCTGGTCTCCGACACCCGCTCCCACGCGAACTCGATCGCGCTGCGGTAGTGCGTGGCAATGACGTACAGCCGCAATGCCTCGGGGTCGTAGTCCTTGACCACGTCTTCCACCGGGACGAAGTGCCCGGTCGACTTCGACATCTTCTCGCCCGACAGGTTGACGAATCGCGCCTCGACCCAGTGCCGGCAGAACTCCTGACCGGTCGCCGCCTCGCTCTGCGCGATCTCGTTCTCGTGGTGCGGGAAGAACAGATCCTCGCCGCCGCCGTGCAGGTCGAGTGTGTCGCCCAGATACTTCATCGCCATCGCCGAGCACTCGATGTGCCACCCCGGCCGCCCGGCGCCCCACGGCGTGTCCCACGCCGGCTCGCCCGGCTTGGCGCCCTTCCACAGCACGAAGTCCAGCGGGTTGCGCTTGTCCTCGTCCACCTCGATGCGCGACCCCGCGCGCAGCTCGTCGAGCTTCTTGCCCGACAGCTTGCCGTAGCCCGCGAAACTCTCGACCGCGTAGAACACGTCACCCCCGGCCGCGTAGGCGTGGTCGCTGTCGATCAGCTGTCCGATGAGATCGAGGATCTCCGGGATGTGCCGCGTCGCGTACGGATACTCGGTGGCGCGGCGGATGTGCAGCGCATCGGAGGCGCGGAAATACGCCTCGATGTTGCGCGCGGCGACCACGGAGTAGTCGACGCCCTCCTCGTTGGCCTTGGTGATGATGCGATCGTCGATGTCGGTGAAGTTCTGCACGTAGGTGACGTCGTAGCCGCAGTATTCGAGGTAGCGGCGCATGACGTCGCCGGCGACGAAGGAGCGCATGTGGCCGACGTGCGGCCGGTCCTGCGGCGTGAGGCCGCACACGTACATCCCGACGCGCCCTGGGCGCACGGGGACGAAATCGACGAGTTGACGGCGCAGATGGTCGTAGACGCGAAGGGTCGGCATAGGCGGCGGAGGGTACGGACGGGCGAAGGGGCGTGTCAAGGAAGCGGCGGCGCGATGCGCACATCCGCACGGCGCACGGCGTCCCACAGGATTCGCCGGCCCGCGGCGTGGTACCATCGGGGACGGCTCCCCGCGCCTGCCCCTGGAGACTTCATGCAGCCCCTTGCCCCACACACGAGCCGGTCCCGCGTGGCCCGGCGCCTCCCTGCACTGCTGGCCCTGGCGGCTGCGCTCGCGGCCGGAGTCGCCGCGGGCCCGGCGGCCCACGCGGCGGAGCGGCTGCGCCCCGTCGCGACCACCGTGCCCTTGCTCGATCACATCATCGTCATCGTCGAGGAGAATCACTCCTACGACCAGGTGCGAACGCAACCGTACACCGCCAGCCTCATCGCCGCCGGGTCGTCCTTCAGCAACTCGTACGCGGTGACGCACCCCTCGCAGCCCAACTACCTGGCGCTCTGGTCGGGATCGACCCAGGGCGTGACGAGCAACGTCTGTCCGCCGCCGGGTTCGCCGTACCTCACCGAGAATCTCGGGCACGCCTGCGAGGTGGCGGGCATCACATGGCGCTCGTACGCCGAACGGCTGCCCTTCGCCGGCTCAGACATCTGCGACGCCGACAGCCAGCTCTACGCGCGCAAGCACTGTCCGTGGACGCATTTCGGCAACCTCACGCACCTCAACGAACGGCCCTTCGGCGATCTCGCCACCGACATCGCCAACCACACGCTGCCGCGCCTCGCCTTCGTGGTGCCCGACCAGTGCAACGACTCGCACAACGGCGGCGCGTGCTCGGTGGCGCTCGCTGATTCGTGGCTCGCCGCGCAGGTCCCGGCGATGCTCGACGCGGTCGGCCCCAACGGCGTGGTGATCGTGACCTGGGACGAGGATGACAACTACGCGGGCAACCACATCCTGACCGTCGTCAACGGCGCGCCGGTGATCGCCAACTACATCTCGACCCGCTACCTCACCCACTACACGCTGCTGCGCACGATCACCGACGCGCTGGGCCTCGCGCCTTTCGCCGCGGCGGTGAACGAGACACCGGCGACCGACATCTGGGTGCCGTCCGGGCCGACGGCGATCGGGCTGCCGGGCCCCAACGCGCTGGATTCGCCCGCGCCCAATCCCTCGCGCGGCGTGGTGCACTGCGCGCTCACCGTGCCGGCAGGATGGCCGCTGGAGGTCTCGGTGCTCGACGTCGCGGGCCACGTCGTGCGCCGGTGGACGCAACGTTCGATCGAGCCGCGCACCGCGCTGGCGTGGGATGGCCGCGATGCCCACGCGCGGCCGGTGGCGGCGGGGGTCTACCGGCTGCGGGTGCGCGCGGCGGGCGCCACCTGGGAGCGGCGGCTGTTGCGTCTGCCGTAAGCGAGAGCCCGCCCCCACATGCGAAGCGGCCCGCCCCCGGTGACGAGGGCGGGCCGTCCTGACGTGGACACGCGGCGATGCTCGCGTCTAGTGGTGGTTCTTGTGGTGATGCTTGGCCGCCTTGCGTTCGCGGCGATCCTCACGACGCTCCTCGCGCACCTCGTGCTTGATCACACTGCGCGAGACGCGGTATTGCGCTGGCACCGTTACCCAACGCGAGTGGTAGGCCGCAGGCACGTAGAACAGCGACTGGGGGACGCGATCGGCGCGCACCCCCACCCACGGTCCCGCGACGCGTGAGGCGCGGTACCAGTACCCGTCGTCGTACGCCCAGTAGCGCCCGGCGTGGCGGTACAGGTCGTGATCGGCGTCGCGCACCATGTACACCTGGGTGCCCGGGATGGCCACGTACTGCGGGCGTGGGTTGGATACCACCACGCGAAGCGGGGCGGGGCGCGTCGGCACGCCGGAGCGGAAGTACATGTCCACGTCGGCGCGGGCAGGCGCCATCTGCGCGGTGGCGAAGAACATCGCCGCGGTGCTGCTCAGCACCACGAGTGTGCGTTGAAGTCTCATCAGGTCCTCCTCAGATGACTGCGGGCAGCAAGGCCCCGTCCGAGCGATCAGAGTGATGCGGGGCGCTGCATTGTTCCACGTTCCGGGGCGCGGGGACCCACGCCATCGCTATGGGGCACCCAGACTGACACGCCCGTGCGCCACCCGGTTGCATGCCTGCGCGGCCGGCGGCCGTTAGAAGAGGCTGAAGCGGAAGTATTTCTTGGGATGCTTGAGCATGTCCTGCACCAGCGTCGAGGCGTCGGTCACGGTGGTGTGCAGGACGGTGTACATCGAGTCGTCGTAGACCATCTGGCCGAGGGTGCCGCGGCCAGAGGCAACCTGGTCGCTGACCTCCTGCAACGAGGTGGACAGTGCCATCAGCTGCACGGTGAGCGAGTCCATCCGGGTGGCGGTGGCGGTGGCGGTGCGCAAGGTGGTGCCGACCGCGTCGCCGTTCTCGCGCAACAGCTTGTCGACCTCCGCGCTGCTGCTGCGCATGCTGGTGGACGCGGCGCGCAGGTCGCCCCGATTCTCCTGCATCATCGCGTGCATCAACGTGGTGGTCTCGGCCATGTTCTGGATGATGCGCTCGAGGTCGCGCCCGTCGCTGCCGCTGTGCAGCAGGCCCTGTACCTGTGCGGTGAGACCCTGCATGTTCTCGATCATCGCGCCGGACAGCGCCATCACCTCGGCAACGCCGGAGTCGAAGCGGCCGCTGATCCGTGTGCCGTCGGGCAGCGCCGGCGTGGTGTGCCGTGTGCGGATCAGCACGAACTTCTCGCCCATCATGCCCTGGTCGCGGATCACCGCCTGCGCGTCGGCGCCCACCTTCGCCTCGCGGTCGAGCGCCAGCACCGCGAGCACGCTGTCGCCGGCGAGCGCGACGTGGTCGACCAGGCCGGAAGTGACGCCGTTGACCTGGACGGGATCGCCCTTGGACAGGCCGCCCACTTGCGGAAAGGTCACCTGCAGCGTGTACGTCTTGCGGCTCAGCCGCACGTTCTTCAGCCACAGGATGCCGACGATGAGGATCGCCGCCGCCATCAGGACCGTCACGCCGACGATCACGTCACTCTTGCGAGATGCCATCTGTTCCTCGGATTGTCGTGAGCCACCGCGCGGGCGCGATCACATCTGGATCGGGCCCTCGGCGCGTCCCTCGATGAACTGCCGCACGTACGGATCGTCGGTGCTCTTCACCACGTCGGGCGTGCTCTGGAAGATGATCCGCCCCAGGTACAGCATCGCCACGTGGGTGCCGACCTTGTAGGCGCTGGTCATGTCGTGGGTGACCACCACCGAGGTGATCCCCAGCTTGCCCTGCAAGCGCAGGATCAGCTCGTTGATCACGTCGGCCATGATCGGGTCGAGCCCGGTCGTCGGTTCGTCGTACAGGACGATGGCGGGGTCCATCGCGATGGCGCGCGCCACGCCGACGCGCTTGCGCATGCCGCCGCTGAGTTCCGCGGGATACTTGTGCTCGACGCCCTCGAGGCCGACCAGTGCCAGCTTCTCGGTCACCCGCGCGGCCACCTCGCGCGCCGGCAACCGGCTGTGGTGCACGAGCCCCAGCCCGACATTCTCGCCGACGGTGAGCGAGTCGAACAGCGCCGCGCCCTGGAAGACGTAGCCCATCTTGCGGCGCACGTCGAACAACTCAGCGCGCAGGAGCTGCGCGAGGTGGTCGCCCTCGAT
>JBKJUD010000251.1:0-2800 GCA_046590735.1 Candidatus Eiseniibacteriota bacterium
CGAGTCGGTCCGATTGTACCTCAAACGCCACCCGCTGTCGATTGGCGCGGGGCGGTTGGCGCGGGGCGGTTCGTCGGCCCACACCCCGACTGCGGTCAGCCGCGCAGGGGGTGCAAGGTCACGACGGTGTTGTAGTCCGGCTCGAAGCTGACCGGGTCGAGCACCTCGGTGAGCAGGACATTCGCCTCAGGCCAGAATGCCTGCACGGTGCGTGGCCGGCCGCCGCCCGGCCGGACGGTGGCTCGCAGGACGCCATGCGGCGAACGCAGTTCGACCGCGTCGCCGGGGCGCAGCCGTTCGCGCGCCAGGTCATCGGGGTGCACCAGCACGGTGCTGCGGGTGGGTGCATGGGTGAGCGGGTCGGCGTGGTCGAAGGTCATCGAATTGAACTGCGAGCCGCGGCGGGTGAGAAGGGCGTAGTGCCCCTCGGGCACCTCGCGGCCGGGCAGCGCAACCGGTGTGAAGCGCGCGCGGCCGCCGGGCATCTTGTCGAACACGCCGCCCTCGCACAGCAGCGGCCCGCCCCACTGCACGCTGTCGCCAGCGCGGCGCAGCCCTGCGATGCCTCGGTACATCGGCGCCGTGCGGTCCATCTCGTCGCGCACCGCCTGCGCGGTGGGCAGCGGCCGCCAGACGCGGACGAAGCCCCGCCGCGTCATCTCGGCGCCGAGGTCGTCGAAGATCTTCCATTCGGCCCGCGCCTCCCCCACCTGCGGCGCCCCGGCGATCTGCGGGCTGAAGCGCACGCGGCGCTCTGTGTTGGTCGAGGTGCCGCCGCCGTCTTGCTCGTAGCGGGTCTTCGCCGGGAGCACCAGCACGGTTTCGCCGCCCTCGAGCAGCGCCGAGGAGTTCAGCACGATGTCCTGGTGCACCCGCAGCGGCACGCGCGCGAAGGCGTCGGCGACGCTCTGCGGGTCGGGCATCGTCTCGAACAGGTTGCCGCCGACCGTGTAGAGCAGGTCGATGGTGCCCTGTCGCGCCTCATGCAGCATGCGCGCCGTGTGGTAGCCGGGACCCTCTGGGATGTCGTATCCCCACGCCGCGCGCAGCTCGGCGCGCACGTCCGGGGTGAGCGGTCGCGAGCCGGGTCCTTTCCCAGGGTCGAGGCCGGACTCCGGCCCGCCCTGCACGCCGCTGTGCCCGCGGATCGGCACGATGCCCGCCTGCGGCCGGCCGATCATCCCACGGGCGAGGATCAGATTGACCAGCGCGTGCACGTTCTGCACGCCGTGGGCGTACTGCGTGAGGCCCATGCTGTAGACGAAGATCGCCGTCTTGGCCGTCGCGTACTGCGCGGCGAAGCGCTCGATCTCGCCGCGCGGCAGGCCGGCCTCTGCCTCGATGCGCGGCCACGCGATCGCGGCGGCGGTTGCCATTGCCTCGTCGAAGCCGGCGGTGTGCGCGTCGATGAACGCGCGGTCGAGCGCGCCCGGCGTCGCCTGCAGCGCCTTGAGGACGCCGGTGGCGAAGGCGATGTCGCCCGCGGGCTTCACCGGGAAGAAGTCGTCGAGAATCTTCGTCCCGAACAGCGCGCTCGAGGTGATCGAGGGCACCCAGTAGCGCACCAGCCCTTCCTCGAGATAGGGATTGATGACCACCACGCGCGAGCCGGCCTTCTTGGCGTAGTGCAGGTACTTGGTCATCACCGGCTGGTTGTTGGCGACGTTGGAGCCCCAGAGGACAATCAGCTCGCAGCCCAGCAGGTCGCGCAGCGACACCGTCGGTGCGCCGACACCGAGCGCCTGCGTCAGGCCGGTGGTGCTGGCGGCGTGGCAGAGCCGCGCGCAGGTGTCCATGTGCGGGCTGCCGGCGTAGCGCATCCACCGTTGCGCCATGTAGTAGGTTTCGTTCGTCGTGCCGCGGCTGGTGCTGAACAGCGCGAGGCGCTGCGGGTCGATGGCCATCGCGCGCTCCGCCACCAGCCCGAGCGCCTCGTCCCAGCCGATGCGGCGGAAGCCGGCGTCGCCGCGATCGCGGCGTAGCGGATACGGCACCCGTCCGAGGTGGTGCAGGCCTTCGTTGCCGAGGGCGCGCAGCCGCGCCACATCGGCCCAGGCGTTCTCCGGCATCGCGTCCATGGTGTTCAGCCGGAGCAGCTTGAGCCGCGTCAGGCACAGGTGGACGCCGGGGATGACGTCGTCGTGCAGACCGCGGGGCCCGAGCGCGCAGCCGTCGCACACGCCGTCGCGCAGGATGCGCCACGCGTAGGGCAGACGGGCGCGGTTGTCCCAGAGCACACGGCCCATCTCGCGGAAGGTGCGCGGCTTGCCGTGGGTCAGGATCCCCTGCGGCGAGTGCTCGGCGATCCAGCGCCACGCGCGCGCCAGCGGCGGGGCGCCGGGCCGCGACCGGTCGGGGCGGCGCATCGTGGGAATCTCGACGCGGCAGGCGCCGCTGTCGTCGGGGGGCGGCGTGGGGGTCACGACTCGATGCGATCCTCGCCGGCGTAGATCGTCGCGGAGCTGTCGCGGACGAAGCCGGCGAGTGTCATCCCGTGCTGCAACGCGGTCTCCACCGCGAGGCTGGAGGGCGCGCCGACCGCGGCGAGCACCGGCACGCCGAGCGCCAGCGTCTTGGCGACGAGTTCGTAACTGAGCCGGCCGCTGACCAGCACGATCGAGCCGGCGGCGTCGATCGCGGGGTGGCGCAGCATCCAGCCGGCGAGCTTATCGAGCGCGTTGTGCCGCCCGATGTCCTCGCGCAGCGCGTGCAGCGTGCCGTCGGCGCCGAACAGCGCGGCGGCGTGGAGGCCGCCGGTGGCCGCGAAGCCGGGCTGCGCCGCGCGCATGCGCGCCGGCAG
>JBKJUD010000259.1:0-7122 GCA_046590735.1 Candidatus Eiseniibacteriota bacterium
GCCCAGGACGAAGAGGGCATCGAGGCCCTCGGCCCGCGCCTCACCCGCAACCTGCACGGCGTGGCCCGGCTCCTCCGTGACGTGCAGGGCGACATCCTCGCCGGCCATTTCCCGCACCAGCGAGGCCACGTCGGAGGCATGCCGCGCCGCGCGTCCGCCGCCGGCGACCGGGTTCACCAGCAGCGCGACGCGCATCACGCGTCGCCGGCCGGGTGGCGCCACGCGTGCATGCTTGCGACACGGGCTCCGTACGCGTCCACGTCGCGCTGACGTCGCGCGGCATCCCAGCCGAATTCGTCGGCCAGCACGCGCGCGACACCGGGTGCGTGGGCGAGTCCATTGTCGGGGTCGGTCAGGAGGAGGCGGGCGCGGCGGGCGAGAACGTCCTCCACGCTGCGCGCGAACTCGTGCTGCGCCATGTACGCGACCTCCGCCTCGAGCAGCGTTGTCCCCGTCTCGCACACCCGGCTGGAAAGCGCGGGGCGCATGGCGAGCAGCGCGAAGACGTGCGGCGCCTGGTCGCCATAGGTGCCAGCGATGCGGCGCTTGGTCGCGGGGTCGAGTGAGGCGGCGGCGTGGAGTTCGTCCAGCCACGGCTCGATCGTCTGCCACGCCGCGGCGGGCGGGCCGAGCGTGCCACCCTCGAGGGGCGTCGTGCGGGTCGTGCAGTGCGAGGCGCCCATGCCGTGCTCCGACATCAGCCAATGGGTCACGGCGTCGGTGGTCTCCTGGGCGACGGCGCGCGCGGTGGTCAGCTTGCCGCCGGCCAGCGTGAACACGCCGTCGTCGTCGTGGAGCAGAGCGTGCTCGCGCGGCACCGCGGAGGGCACCGCCGAGCGGCCGCCGCTGCGCACGACGAGCGGCCGCACCGCGACGGTCGTGGCCTGCACCACGGTGGTGGACTCGAGCGCGGCGCCGGGCAGAGTGGCGCGCGCGGCCTCGAGCACGTACTCCACGTCCGCGGCGCGCACGCGTGCGTCCGTCGTTCGCTCGATGTCCGTGTCCGTGGTGCCGAGCAACGTGACGCCCGCCCACGGGACCGCGAAGGCGAGTCGGCCGTCGGCGGGCGAGGTAAGCACGACCGCCTCCTCGATCGGACAGGCAGCGTGCGGGACGATCGCGTGCACGCCCTGCGTCAGGCGCAACGGTGGCTCGGGCGGCACCTCGCACGTACGGCGGACCTCGTCGCCCCACGGCCCGCACGCCAGCACCACGGCGCGCGTGGCGATCTCGTAGGCAACGCCGGTTTCGACGTCGCGCGCGTGCACCGCCCGGACGTGTCCGCGCCGGTCACGCGCCAGCGACTCCAGGCGCGTGCGGGTGAGCACGGTGGCCCCGGCGCGCGCGGCGCTGCAGGCGACGGCGACGGTCAGTCGGGCGTCATCGAGCGTGGCGTCGTCGTAGAGCGCGGCGGCGCGCAACCCGGCCCGGCGCAACCGGGGCTCGTGCGACACCGCGGCAGAGGCTGACAGCATCCGATGGCGGCGTCCGCGCGAGCCCGCGAACAGGTCGTACGCCGTGAGCCCGGCGTGCAGCAGCAGCGGGGAGATCGGCCGCGAGGGAAAGTCGCCGCGTGACCACGAGGGAAAGAGAAATCGCAGCGGCTCGACGATGTGCGGGGCGGTGCGTCGCAGGATCTCCCGTTCCTGGCACGCAGTGCGCACCAGGCGGAGATGGCCCTGCTGCAGGTAGCGGAAGCCACCGTGGGCCAGCTTTGTCGAGCCCGACGATGTCCCGGAGGCGATGTCGTCCTGCTCCAGCACCAGCACGCGCAGTCCGCGCAGCGCCGCGTCGCGCGCCACCGAGACACCACTGATGCCGCCGCCTATGACGACAAGGTCGAACCGGGTGGCACGCGCCGCGGCCTCGGCGCGCACGCGGGCCTCGGGCCCAGCGACAGCCAGCGCGGGAGGAACCTCCAGGCGCGACGCCGGCATCATCCGCGCAACGCGCGATGCAGGCCGGGAGCGTGCAACGAGGTGCGCGTCATCCAGGCCTCCGCGATCACCCCGAGGGCCACGCCCGCCGCCACGCCCGCCATCGCATCCACCGCGTAATGAAACCGGCCATACACGACAGCCACGGAGAGCAGGGCACACAGCACCACGCCCACCAGCGCGACCGGCCGCGGCGCGTACCGCCACGCGCCCCACACCACCGCCAACATCACCGCCACGTGCGACGACGGGAACGCGGCGCCCCGTAGCCCGTTGGTGCTGACCACGTGATTCACAAGCGCGATCATCCCGCCGCCTTCGAGCAGCGTCCCGCCGGCTTGGCTGAGCGCGAAGCGCGGCCCCATCGCGGGCAGCAGCTGGAAGATGAAATAGCAGGTGAGCATGGTGAGCGTCACCTGGAAAACGAACCGGCGCGCCGCCAGCACGCCCGCGGCGCGGTAGATCACGAAGCTCACGAGCGGCCCGTACCACCAGTACGACGCGTAGGCGAAGGCCATCACCTGGCCGAGCCACGCCGGGGAGTGCTCGGCCAGCGCGACGCTGGGCTGCCCGTGGAAGAGCGCCTGATCGGCGAGGATCAACTGGCCATCGATGTAGCCGGGATTGACGATGTGCACGATCTCCCCGACATGCGCGTAGAGGAACGCGAACATCGGCAGCGGATACCACACGCGCAGCACCTTCAGCGCCCGGCGCACCGGGATCGGCGCGCCACGCCACGCCGGCGCAAACAACATCGTGACCGCACCCAGCACCGCGAGATGCGCCGCCGCCTGCGCCTGCCAGTCCCGCTGGTTCGCATGAAAGATGACCTGCAAGGCGACCGTGGCGGCGAGATAGCACGCGACCACGACCTCGGTAGGCCCGTGGTCCGGCAGGTTCGCCCCCCCCCGCCCTGCCGGGCTAGTCATGCAGTTCGCAGCCGGCGAGTTTCTTCTCGATTTTCGCGCGATGCCGCTCCGCGTCGCGCCCGATGAACACCGCTTGGGAGCGCCCCGGCGCTTCCAGTTCGTGGGGAAAGTCGCTGAAGTCGTAACGGCCGCAGGTGTAGTTGAACAACTGCGGCGCGCCACCGTCGCCGAAGCGGACCACGCCCTTGCTCCGATAGATGTCGTCGGACAGTCCGCGGAGCAGCTTCTCGAACTTCTTGCGTTCGAGCCGGCGCGGCGTGTGGTAGACGAATGCGCTGATGCCGTCTTCCTCGAGATGTCCGACGTGATGCACGTCATCGGCGTCCGTTGCCATGCCCAGCGCGCCCTCACGGAACCGCCCGACGCTCGTGCCGAACAACAGGTCGGTCGGTACCTCGCCGCGCACGGTCTCGAACCGCAACGCGCGGTCGTTCCGCTTGCGCACCCAGTCGTGCACCTTCTTGAGCTGCCTGGCGTCGACGAGGTCGGTCTTGTTGATGACGACGAAGTCCGCGGCTTCCACCTGGGTCTTCACGACACCGGCGCGCTTCACGAGGTCGAGGACGTCGGCGGCATCGACCACGGCGATCACCGCGTCGATGCTGAGCCCGGCATTGAGCGCCTGCGTGATCAGCGGGCGCGGATCGGCGGCGCCGGTGGTTTCGAGGATGATCAGCGTGGGATTCACCGCCTCGACGATCTCGTGGATCGCGACGGTGAACTGCAGGCTCACCGAGCAGCAGATGCAGCCGGAGTCGATCTCCACCATCTTCTCGACCGCGGAGAACCCGGTGAGCACCTTGCCGTCGATGCCCACGTCGCCGATCTCGTTCATGATCACGGCGACCTTCTTGCCCTGCAAGCCGTGGGCGAGAACGTGCTTCAGCATGGAGGTCTTGCCGGACCCGAGGAACCCGGTGACGATGTCGCAGGCGATCTTGCTCATGGGGTGCGCAGTATACCACCGCCGCCTGCGGGGGCGCGGGCCAGCGGGGACCGCGGCGTGTCGGGGAAGACGTTGCGCGCGAGGTAGTCCCAGTAGCCGTTGTCCTGCTGGATCGCGTCGTAGGAAAACAGCGCGATACCCGCCACGCCCACCGCGCGGGCCAGCACCACGTTGGCCGCCGCGCGCGTCGCGGGCTGGTTGTAGACCGCGAGGCCGGCGTAGACGATGTGCCCGGGGACGGCGGCGGCCGACCGGCGCACCTGGCGGTCTACCGTGCTCCAGCGCGTGCCGTAGCACATGGGCGCGACCCAATCGAGCGTGCCCTCGTTGACCCACGTGGGCCAGTCCTGGCCGCAGCGCGCGTAGGCATCGGCGGGGTCCGGGATCACGGCGGCGGACAGCAACATCCCGGGACGCGTCCCGTCCATCACCCGTCGCACGCCGCGCACCAGGCGCGTCACCTGCGCGGCGCGAAATTCCCGCCAGCCAGCCAGCGCCACCACGTCGCGTGAGGTCACGCGCGCCGGGTCGGTGCCACTTTGCGCCCGATAGGCATCGCGCGCCGCGGGCGAGAAGCCGCTTTTCTCGCTCGGAAAGCGCACGTAGTCGAGATGCACGCCATCGACGGGATAGCGCGCCACCAGCTCGCGGATCGTCTCCCAGAACGCCGTGCGCGCGGTGGAATCGTACGGTGCGACGAATGCGCCCTCGGCGCCGAAGCTCTCGCGCTGCGGCTGCGTCATCATCGCCAGCGAGCGCCCGTCGCGTGTGACATCGATCCAGTCCGGATGCGCGTTGAAGACGTGCCGCGGGTCTCGCGGACGCTTCTCCGACGACCACACGAGGTAGACATTGACCCACGCATGTACCTGCAGGCCAGCGCGATGGCCCTTGTCGATCGCGTAGGCGAGCGGGTCGAAGGTGGTGTCGCGCCACGCCTCGCCGCGGGGGACGAAGTCGCTGGCGTAGAAGGCGTCGCCGCGACCGCGCACCTGCACGATGAGCTCGGTGGCGTGGATCTGCTGCGCGCGGACGATGGCGGAGTCGATCGAGGAGGCGTGGGTCATCGCGCTGCGCACGATCCAGATGGCGCGGCCCTCGACGATCGGCGCGGCAAGCGCGCCGGTGACGGCGGCCACGGCCGGGCGGGGCGCGAGCGAACCCGCCGCGAGCGCGAGCAAGGCCCATAGCAGGAAGCGCCCCGGGCCGGTTCGGGCCCAGGGCGCCTCGCTGAGGCTATGGTGGCGGGCGGAGGCCGTGGTCGCGGCTACCCGTTCGCCGAGGTCCGCGACGCCGCGCGCTTGCGGGCGCGCGTCATGGCGCGCTTGGGGCCCTGGCCGGCGGCGACCGCTGCATCGCGCTTTTCCTTGCGGGAGTTCCGGTTCGCGGGCGCGGCCGGCGCGGCATCCGCGACGACGGCCTTCTGCGCCGATTTCCGCGAGCCGAATCCGAAGTTGAAGCGCCGGCGCTTCGGCTCCTCGATCGGTACGACCGGGGCCTCGGCCTCGATCTGCTCGGCCGACTTCACCAGCGAGATGATCGCCAGCTCGCCGGCGTCGCCGAGGCGGCGTCCGAGCTTGGTGATGCGCGTGTAGCCGCCCGGGCGCTCCGCATACCACGGCGCGATGGTGTCGAACAGCTTGGCCACCACCGCGTCGCTACGGATGTAGCTCGCCGCGATCCGGCGCGAGTGCAGGTCGTTGCGCCGCGCCATCGTGATCAGCTTCTCGGCAGCCGGCCGCGTTTCCTTGGCCTTCGCCAGCGTGGTGGTGATCGACTCGTGCTCGAACAACGAGGTCACCAGGTTGCGCAGCAGCGCCGTACGGTGCGAACTGGTCCGGCTAAGCTTGCGCCCTTTGCTTCTGTGTCGCATTTGAGTCCTCTTTGGCGTCGCGCGAACCGCGCGCACGTCCCGTTGCGCGCCCCGTCACGACGAGGCGCTTCCACACTCCGCGGCGCTAGACGTCGCTCGCGACTTCCACTTCCACCGGTTCCTCCACGGCGCGGGAAGCGCTGCGGTACAGCTTCTTCACTTCCATCCCGAAGCCGAGGTCCATGCTCGACAGGATGTCCGCGATTTCCTTCAGCGACTTGCGGCCGAAGTTGCGGTACTTCAGCATCTCGGCCTCGCTCTTCTGCACCAAGTCGCCGAGCGAGCGGATGTTCGCGGCCTTCAGGCAGTTGCTGGAGCGCACCGACAACTCGAGTTCATCGACGCTGCGGTCGAGCATCGTGCGCATGCGCTGCGACGACTCGTCCTCCTGCTCCGGCTCGCCAACGGTGTCCTCGTCCTCGCCGTCGATGAACAGCGCGAAGTGATCCTTGAGGATCTTCGCCGCGTGCGACAGCGCGTCCTTCGGCACCAGGCTACCGTCCGTCCAGATCTGCAGCGTGACGCGGTCGTAGTCGATGCGCTGCCCGACCCGCTCGCTCTCGACGTTGTAGTTCACCTTGGTCACCGGCGAGAACAGCGCGTCCAGCGAGATCTCGCTGATCGGGCGGTCCACACCCTGCGCGTCCGCCGAGACATAGCCACGGCCTGTGCCGATCTCGATCTCGATGGCCACCTCGCCGTCCTTGTTCACGGTGGCGATGTGCAGCTCGGGGTTGAGCACCTCGACGTCCGGGTCGACCTTGAGGTCGCCGGCGGTGATGATGCCCTTGCCCTTGGCGATGAACTCGCCGCGCTTGACGCCATCGCTGTGCAGCTTGAAGCGCATCTGCTTGAGGTTGAGGATCAGTTCCGCGGTGTCCTCGAGCACGCCCGGCACGCTGCTGAACTCGTGCAGCGCGCCATTCATCCGGACCGCGGTGACCGCGGCGCCCGGCAGCGAGGACAGCAGCACGCGACGCAGCGCGTTCCCGAGCGTGAGGCCGAAGCCCCGCTCGAGCGGCGCAATCACGAACCGCCCGTAGCGGTCGGTCAGTGACTTCTCGTCGACTTCGATCTTCTTCGGCAGCAGCAGGGTCTTCCACTTCATGGTCATGGTCTCCTTGGCGGACGGAACTTCCGGAATTCTGGGCCCATGTGGACCGCTCCCCGGGTCGTTCTCAACCTTGTTCATCCGATGGTGCTTTCGCGGCGGGCGGGGAGTGGTGTGCCTCTCCCCTTGCCACACTTCGTGTGCTCTGCGGGGAGAGGCACACCACTCCCCGCCCTGCACACGCCCCTACTAATGATCGAAGCTCGGCCCGCCTCGCCGCGGCCCCCATGGGCCCAGCCCTGAAACCCATGTTTGGTTTTTGGGGCTCCCGGACGCTCTACCGGAGTCGCGAGCGGGGGGGGGGGGGGGGCAGCGGGGGGGCG
>JBKJUD010000277.1:0-4259 GCA_046590735.1 Candidatus Eiseniibacteriota bacterium
CCACGCGCTGCCGGTCCAGTACGGCGTGGACTCGACGACATCGAGCTTCTTGTGGGCCTCGACGGTGTTGTCGGGCATCGCGTCATCGACGTGCCAGATCAGCAGCCCGCCGGCCGCGGGCAGGTTGAAGTCGAACTGGCGGCGCGTGAGCCCGGCGTCGAAGCCGATGGGCTGCCGGTTCTCGAGCAGGAAGTATTCGCTGCCGCCCGCACCGTTGGTCCACAGCCGGTACACCGCCGGCGACGACTCCACCGGCGGGATCGACTGCGCGATGCGCGGCGAGGTCACCACCGTCGGCGTCACCCAGCCGAGGAACGCCTTGCTCCACGCGGAGAAGTGCGAGGGACAGGTGCCGCGCGCATCACCGGCGCGATAGCACCAGCCGCCGGAGCCCATCACATCCCATTCGCCCACGCCCTCCGAGCTGCCATCGAGGTCGTAGAGATCCGGCAGGCCGAGGACGTGGCCGAACTCGTGACAGAATACGCCGACGGTGCCGTCCTCGGGCTCCATGCTGTAGCTGCTGACCGTGACCCCATCGACCGTGAGCGGCGCGATCGACCACTTGTGCGACCACACGTACGCCGGGGCGGCCGTGGAGTTGGCGGAGTAGATGGCCTCGGCGCCGGGTCCCGCGTGCACGACGAACAGGCCATCGACGGTGCCGTTGTGGTCGTTGTCGAACTGCGAGAAGTTGACCTGCGGATCGGCCGCCAGCACCGCGTCGCGCACCAGGTCCTGCACCATCGCGCTGTCGGAGCGCGCCCACCCGTAGTCGTCGAGCGTGCCCGGCACGCCGTCGGTGTTGCAGTAGTAGCGAAAGGTGTGAGGCAGGCGAATCCAGGCGGTCACCGTGCCGCCGAGGGTCATCTGCCCATAGGAATTCTCGCGGTAGAAGTCGCGCATGCTCCCGGTGTAGCCGCTCGCCGACGCCGGGTCGCGGTAGGTGTTGTCGCTGAACAGCATCGACTGGAAGTGCGACTGCGCGTAGGTCGTCGTCGAGTCGCGATTGGGGAAGTTCGGGTCGTGGCCGTTGTCCCAGTGATAGTCGAGGAAGTCGACGAGGATGACGATGGTCTTCCAGTCCCCGGTGACCGGCACGGTGTGCCGCGGCCCGGCGGCGTCGACACCGCGGGGGGGACGCGCGGCGCGGGCATCCTGCAGGAACGGGGGAAGCGGGGCGTCCGACGGCATCTGCGGCATGGCCGGGGCGCGGCCCGGGCCACCGGCCACCAGGCCGCACGCCAACAGCGCCGCGGCGGCGGCACGACGGGAAAATCGGTAGGCGGGCACGATGCGCAAGCGGTTGTCTCCTCGAATGGCGCGACGGGCGGTCCCGAATGAGCTGGGCTACGGTGTGGGAACGGCCGGGATGCGCTGCGCCACGGGAAAAGCATAGGGGGGCGCCGGAGGCAGCCGCAAGTCGGTGGGGAAAAGGCCACTGCGGGCCGCGCCAAATGACCTCATGCTTGCATTCGCCATCCGCGATCCCGTATAATCTCTGCCAAGGCAGGCCATCCTGCTCCCGAGCATTTGACACACCCTCTCAGTCAGCAAGCCCGGTCCGTACCCGTGGACCCGGGATATCGCACCGAGGGCGTGCGACGGTGCCACTGTACAGGCATCGTGCTGCAATGTGGTCCTATGGTGGTCATTCGTATTCTACAAGAGCCAAAACTTGACGGTGCGACCTCTCGAGTGGCATACTCACATCCGGCTGATTCTGGTTGGATCAGCTAGTCCTTCGGCCGCGTAGGGGCGCGGCGGGAGAATCCGTGTCTGTGGAAAGCTGCTCGCTACCTCCCCAGCGACAGCCCTGACGGACCCAGTTCCGCCTGACTCTTCTGGGTGAGATTGCTAATGCGCACCTCAACATCAACCCGGCTCCCTGACGAAGGAGACACTTCTCCATGAAGCTTCGGATCGCTGTCATCACTGCGGCGCTCCTCGCCACCGCGAGTGTAGCCGCACAAGCTCAATACCAGTTCATCACGGACTACTATGGTTTCAGCTGGGAGAACGGTGCCCACTGGACCGCAGGGACCGAATGGAAGATGGACGGGATCCTCGACGACATCATTCCGCCGCTCACTGCGGACTTCGGTGCGAACGAGTACACCTACTACATGTCCGGCAACTCCCAGAGCGGCCCGGCAGTGCAGGTGGGCTCGGGCATCGACCCGCGCAACGGCGCCTACGTGATCTACCAGATCGTCTACACCGGCGGTCGCCTCGATGTCTACGAGGACCCGAGCAAGGACCACGACTGGGGCATCAACCCGACCAACGGGACCTCGCCCGCGACCTTCATCAACGGCACCCTTTACCTGGGCGCCACGATGTCGAACACGGTGTTCTACATCACCAAGTACACCTCGACCGGCTACGAGCTCGGCAGCTTCGAGGCCGACCTGACGTTCGACAGCGGCAGCCACCTGTTCCAGATCGGTTCGGTCGGGTCCAGTGGGTACACGTTCGCCGGACTGACCAAGAACAACCGCTCGGCCATTCCGACCGGGTACCTCGAGCGCATCGACGGCCAGCAGTTCGTGACCCCGGTGCTGCCGACCACGTGGGGTGGCATCAAGAGCCAGTTCGCGCGGTAGCGACAAGTTTGTCCCCCGCCCTTCACCGGGCGGACGTGAGGCGGAAGAGCCGGTCCCTCGGGGCCGGCTCTTTGCGTTTGCGGCCGGGCTGCGGCCGGGCTGCTGCGGTGGAGCGATGCGGGAGCGATGCGGTGCGGTGGACTTCCCTCCGGCGCTCGTGCACACTTCCGCCATGCATCGAGCCATTCGCGCCGTCGGGCGCCTCCTCGCAGTGCCGCTGTTGCTTCTCTCGCTGGTTCCCTCCGCTTCGCACGCCCAAGGCGATGGTCCGCTGGGATTCCGCTTCCGCGGCGAGAAACTTGTCATCGGCGAGTGGGTCACCTACTGGAACTACCTCACGCGGCCCGGCGGCGTGTCCGACACCACCTGGCAGCGCATCGCCGTCGTCGACGCTGACTCCTTCGGGCACAAGCCGGCCCACTGGATTGAGATCACGTACAGCGGGCCGCCGCGCGTCGTGCTCAAGACTCTGGTGCTCGACGAGGTGGCAACGTCACAGGCGCCGTCCGCCGGCGGCGTTCGCGCGCTCACCGCCGCCGCCGCCAAGCGTCTGGCCGATCCGCAAATGAGCTACATCAAGCGGCTGATCCTGCGCCGCGGCACGGAGGAGCCCATCGAGATGCGGCTGCCCGCCGGACTGCCGGTGCTGCGCGCGGTGCTCGGTTCGGGAGGTCCCGACCTGCCGCCCGACCGCGTCGCCCGCGACGACTCGCTCGACCGCGGCGTCGAGGAGGTCCTGACCACGCTCGGCACCAAGCGCGGTCACCGCACATCCTTCATCACCGTGATGGACCCGCATCCCTCCGACACCACGTACACGGTCACTACCTTCGCCACCGACGTGTGGGTCTCGGAGGATATCCCGATCACCGGCGTCGTGCGCACCGTCTCACGGATGCTGCAACGCCCGCCGGAGCCCGGGCAGGAGCGCGAGCGCTCCGAGATGGTGCTGGCCGAATACGGGCTGGGCGCCCGCAGCCAGATCACCGGCCGGGTGCGGCTGATCAACCCGCCGCGCTCGCCGCGCGACATCCGGCACTAGCTAGGCGCCGGCGGCCTCGCGCGCGGCGAACAGGCCGTCGGCGAACTCGTCGGCGGCAAACTCCACGAGGTCGTCGATCTTCTCCCCGACGCCCAGGTAGCGCACCGGCAGCGAAAGCTCGCGCGCGATCGCCACCACGATGCCACCCTTGGCGGTGCCGTCGATCTTGGCGAGCACCAGGCCCGACACCCCGATGTGCGTGGCGAATTCCTTGGCCTGCACCAGCGCGTTCTGCCCGGTCGTCGCGTCGAGCACCAGCAGCGACTCGTGTGGCGCCCCGTCCACCTCGCGGGCGATGACCCGGCGCACCTTCTTCAACTCTTCCATCAGGTTGATCTTTGTATGCAGCCGACCGGCGGTGTCGATGAGCACGACGTCGATGTGGCGCGCCCGCGCGGCGGTGAGTGCGTCGAAGGCGACGCTGGCCGGGTCCGACCCGGCCTTGTGGCGCACGATCTGCACCCCGGCGCGCTCGGCCCAGAGTCCCAGCTGGTCGGCCGCGGCGGCGCGGAAGGTGTCGGAGGCGGCGACGAGCACCGTCCGGCCACCCGTGGCGTAATGGTGTGCGAGCTTGCCGATCGAGGTGGTCTTGCCGACGCCGTTGACGCCCA
>JBKJUD010000281.1:0-3658 GCA_046590735.1 Candidatus Eiseniibacteriota bacterium
CTCGGGCCGCAGCGGGATGGCGCTGGGCGCCACGGTCTGCGCGTTGAACGTGCGCGAGGCGATCTCGGACTCCGCACCCGCGGCAGCGGCATCAGTTCGCCGCTGAGCGGCGGCCCAACGCTGCGCGTGAAGTGGGACGGCATCGATCCCGACGGCGTGCTGCGCTCCAAACCGGTAGCCTACGAGATCGTGCGCGTGCAATCGCCCGGGAACATCGCGGGCAACTGGACCAAGGCGCGCGACCTGTGCGCCGGGCCCACCGCAATCGTCGAGCGTGTGCCGGGCGATAGCACGGAACGTGTCTTCCGCGACCTCACGCCGCCGGGCCAGAGCGTGTTCTGGCTGTTCTGGATCCGCGCGGTGGACGAGGCCGGCGCGGTGGAGCAGTGGCCGTCGCGGCCGGGCCAGTGGCCGGGATTCTTCTTCTTCTACTTCGCCCGCTCCAACGTCCAGGGGCCGTCGATGGTGCTGAGCAGCGCAGCGCTCGGCCGGTTCGAATCGCAGGGCCAGTCGAACGACCGCACCGAGTACGTGTTCAACCGCCCGATCTCGCTGCAATGGGAAGCGGATGCCAGCGAGTACGGCAGCGATGTCGAGGGCTATCGCTGGGGCGCCGACGTCAACGACCCTGACAACCCGGTCGACCCCGGCTGGGCGACCGGCTGGGGCCGCTCGATTCGCGGCTTCTCCGGCCTGGTGTTTCGCGATCACCTGTCGCCGGTCCACTCGCTGACGGTGCAGGCGCGCGACTCCAACGGCGGCGTCACCACTGCGGTGATCGTTGTCTCGCTGATCGAGTTCCCGCTCGATCGCGACATTCTGTTCGTCGACGACGAGAACGAGACCTCCGGCCTCGGCTTCAACCCGAACGACGCGCAGCATCACGCGTTCATGCTCGGCGCGCTGGCCGATGCGTGCGCGGCGATCGGCCGGCCGCAGCCCGTGCCGCTGTTCAACGTGTTCCGCGATCAAACCAAGTCCGACGCCGTCTTCGCGCCGTCGATCTCCGACCTCGCGCGCTATCGCGTCGTGGTGTGGGACGCCGGCCGGCCGCCCTCGGGCAACACGCTGTACCGCACGACCTCGGCCAGCCCCGCGCGCCCGCCGACACAGCTCAATCCGCTGGCGTTGTACCTCGAGGCCGGCGGCTCGCTGGTGCTCTCCGGCACCTCGGTGGCGCGGAGCACGGTGCGCGAGATCATGCTGTCGCAGGCCAGCATCGGGCCCTCGAACGGGCTCGGCCCGAACCTGCATAGCTTCGCCTACGACTACTGGCACCTGCCCGACCGCGTGCGGTTCTCCTACGTGAACCTGCACATCAATGGCCTGCGCACCGCCAACCCCACCGCGGACGGTATCGCACTCGGCCTGCCGGCGCTGCACTACGACGACGCGCGCTGGTACCAGTTCGCGGGCACCGGCGTCGGGAACACCGAGGCGCTCGACAGGCTGTCCAGCGCATACCTGCAGCCGGGTGACCGCATCGTGCCGCTCTATACATTCGGGTCGGCGGCGGGGAGGTCCGGGTCCGGCGGATCGGTGCTGCACGGGCTGGTCAACGCGCAACTGTTCCAGCGCGCGCCGGAACTGCCCAGCGAGGACCACGCCTTCCAGGTGGCGTACTTCGGATTCCCGTTCTACCTGTTCCCGCAGACCGAGGTGACGCAGGCACTGACCGGCGTGCTGCGCGAGTTGTTCAACGACCGCAAGTACGCGCCGCCGCCTCCGCCAGTGAACTAGCGCGCGACGAAGGTCTCCGCCGCGCCGGGCGCGCGCCAGTGGAGATCGCGGCCGCCGGCCCGCGCGGTCACCGTCCACTCGCCGTGCATCTGCAGAAACATGAGCGGCGTGCTGCCGCGCGTGGCGGTGAGGTGCAGCGGGGTGGCGGCGACATCGCTCACCGCGAGTTCGGCGCGCAGACTGTCGGCGAGCGTGCGCGCCCCGAGCAGCACGCGGCGCGGCACGCGCACGCCGTCGGCGCGGCGATGCCAGCCCTCGTAGCGGATCGACTCCGGACGGAACGCGGCGAGGAATCCGCCGGAGACGCCGTCGCGCGCCGCGCCGTACAACGCCACCACGTGCGTGGCCAGGCCCGGTGCGGCTCGCGTGCCCGCCGCGGCCCGCAGCGCCCCGGCGTACACGCCGCCGTACACCAGCCCGCCGATTCGGGCATCGGCCACCTGGCCCCAATCCCAATGCACGCCGGCCCACGTGCCCCAGTTGTGATCGTGGTAGCCGTTCCATCCCTCGAGCGCGAACGTCTCGCCGCCGACGCGCACGGTGCCCGTCACGCGCCCATCTACCACCGGCACGACGTACCCTGACACGAAACCGGAGTCGCCGCGCACCTCGGTGGGCGAGAGATACCAGCCGGGCGTGGGTCGCAACGCGATGTCGCCGCGCACCGGCACGCGCGTGAGCGGATCGACGAAATCGAGGTGGACGGCGTAGCGCGCGGTGTCGCCGGAGGCGAGGGCGAAATGCGACGAGCCGATGCGCAGCGCGGCGCCGTCGGCGGTCGCGCGGCCCGGGCCGGCGTAGCGCACGACGCGGCCGTCGCCGCGCGCCACCTGCACGCTGGCAACGCCGCGGCCGTCGGCGCCGAACAGGAAGCTGACGTAGACGAAGCGGCGTCCATCAGGTGAGGACGCCTTCAGGTACTGCCACTCGGCCCACGAGTCGCGCGCGGCGCTGTCGGCCGGCGTCGGGTGCAGGCTGTCAATCTCGCGCAGCACAGCCGCGCCCGCAGGTTGTGCGTAAGCGCGGTCGGCCGCGGTGTCGCGCCACGTGGCGGGCAGGCGCTCGTCGCCGCCGCGCACGCGCGCGTCGGCGTCCGGGAGCACGCCGGTGGCGAGTGCCGCCCAGCCCGGAGCGCGCGATCCGGCGCGGCGCGCGTACACCACCGCGTTGTCGAGCAACGGCGACGCGGCCATGACCCGCCCGCGGAAGCGCGGGCCGCCCGCGACCTGTCGCACGAAGAAGCGCGCGTGCTCGATGCGCGCGCCGAGGCTCCCGGGTCCACCGGTCTCCAGCATCTGCGGATCGATGCCCGCGGGCAGCAGCACGACATCGCCGCTGCCGGCGAGCACCGAGCGCTGCGCCTGGTCGAGCACCGCGCGTCCCACCGCCAGCAGGGTGATCATCACGCCCACGCCGATACCGAAACCCACCAGCAGCAGCGCGGTGCGCACCGGCCGGCCGAGCAGCATGCGGGTGAGCGTCCACGCGGTCATGGCCGCATCGGCTCCGTCGCGCCGTCGGGGGACAGCGCACTGTCGGACACCACGCGGCCATCGCGCAAGCGGACCAGGCGCGACAGTCGCCGCGCGAGCTCCAGGTTGTGCGTCGCGATCACCAGCGTCGTGCCCTCGGCGGCGATCCGCAACAACAGCCGCGCGATCTCCTCGCCGGTGGACTCGTCGAGTTCGCCGGTAGGTTCGTCGGCGAGCAGCAATGCGGGGCGATTGGCGAGTGCGCGGGCAATCGCGACGCGCTGCATCTCGCCGCCGGACATCTGCGAGGGCCGGTGGCCGGCCCGGTGCGACAGGCCGACGAACTGCAGCAACTCGGCCACCCGGCGTTGGCGTTCGCCGCGCGCCATGCCCGCTTCCATCATCGGCAGGCCGACATTCTCGGCGGCGGTGAGCATCGGCAGCAG
>JBKJUD010000304.1:0-4597 GCA_046590735.1 Candidatus Eiseniibacteriota bacterium
ATGGCCCTCGGCGCCACCGCGTGGCTCTCGGCGCGCAATCGCATACCGGTGTACGCCACCTCGGTTGTCGTCGACGGCGACACCAGCGCCCGCGCCACCTTCAACCTGGGCACCGCCGGCGCCGGGTCGCGCACGGTGGTCTTCCAGAATCCCGGCGGCGGACGCGACAGCATTCCGCTGGCGATCGAGCTAGTCACGCCGCCCACGGTGCTCGTGACGCGGCCGCGCGCCGGCGACCGCCTGCAACCGGGCTCCACCGCCATCGCCAGCTGGTGGGCGCAGAGCCTGGGCAACGGGCTTGACCGCATCCTCGTGCTCCTCTCGCTCGACGGCGGCAAGACCTTCGGCAGCGTGGTCGCCACCGCGGGCGCGAGCGACACCACCGCGTTATGGACGGTGCCGGCGGCGCAGACCGACTCGGCGGTGATCCGCGTGGAGGCCTTCGACGTCGACAACTTCGCCGGCCTCGACGACAGCGACGGCCTGTTCGCGTTCGACTCGCTGTCGAGCGCGCCGCCGCTGGGGGAGATCCCCGCGGCGCCGCCGCAACGGTTGGAGGTGACGGTGCTGTCGCAGGACGCGGGCGACGTGGTGCGCGCGCGCCTCGCGCTGCCGCGGGCCGGGCGGGTGCGCGCGACGCTGTTCGACGTGCGCGGCACCCAGGTGGCACGCTGGGACGATGGTCCGGCCGGGCGCGGCGCCGGACTCCACGCGGTCACCTGGCGCCTGGGAACGCCGCGGCCGGCGTCGGGTGTCTACGTGCTGTGGGTGGAGGTTGCGGGGGAGGCGGTCAGCCGCCGGTTGGTCCGGCTTCGCTGAGGCGGCACGCGCGGGGCCTGCCGCCGGGGCAGGCACATCCCGCGTTGCGGAGCACCGCGCTGACCGCGCCGTGGACACGGCCATTGCTCGCCAGCAGCCGGTCGCCAAAGCGATACCCGCGGCGCCCGCCCCAATCGGTCACCCGGCCCCCGGCCTCGGTCACCAGCACCCTGCCCGCCGCGACATCCCACGGGCTCAGGCTGGCCTCCCAAAATCCGTCGAAGCGTCCGCACGCGACGTACGCGAGGTCGAGGGCGGCCGCACCATCGCGGCGAATCGCCAAGGCCCGCCGCGCGAGGCGCGAGGATTCGCACAGGTTCGTGCCCGTCTCGTGCAGATCGTACGGAAACCCGGTGACCAGGAACGCCTGGTCGAGCCGCGCGGTGGAGGTCACCGCGATGCGCCGCCCATCGCGCCGCGCGCCCCGCCCGTGTTCGGCTTCGAACCATTCGCCGAGCGTCGGCGCCACCACCAGGCCGTACTGCGCAACGCCGCGGTCCACCACGCCGATGGAGATTGCGTAGAACGGATACCTGTGTGCGTAGTTCGTCGTGCCATCGAGCGGATCGACGATCCAGGTCCGCGCGGCGGGATCGACCGCGCCGCCGTCCTCCTCGCTGAGGATGGCGTCGCCAGGGAAGGCCCGGCGGATCCGCGACAGGATGCGGCGCTCTGCACCGGTGTCCGCGTCGGTCACCAGGTCGATCAGGCCCTTGTGGCGCACCCGGCGGGGGCGGGTGAACTGGCGGTGGAGATACTCCGCCGCTTCGCCGGCCGCTTCCCGGGCGACCCGGCGTACCGCCACAGCTTCGCTCATCCGCACCTTGACCGCTGCCGACACAGGCTCCATACTTCGATGTTGCTTGGGCAAAGCACCTCCTCTCCACAACATCCCCCGCTCTGGCGAGCTTCGGCTCGTCGCCCCTCGTCGCACGGTATGCCCGCGCGGCGAGCCCACGTCCCACCGCCTCGTGCCGTGAGTTCACCTGCGTCCCGATGCGTGTGAGACACCTGTTTTACCAGCTGCTCGCAGATGGCCCGGGGCGCGGCACCTGAGCGCACCGGGGTAACCAGGGGAGCCGTCGGGGTGAGTTTCGGGCACGGAGGCCGCCACACCAGCGGTGCCGCGTCCGGGGGTCTCGCAAGGGGCCACTCGCTTCGCGGCTCCTTCCTGCGTCCGCCCTCAGAAGCGCAGCAGCACCTTCCACTGGCCCGATGTCGCCGCCGCGGCGAACGCCTGCTGCCATTGGCCGACGGAGTAGACCGCCGAGATCAGGGCATCGACCTTGATTGCGCCGCTCGCCAGGGCCTGGAGCGCCGGCTCGAAGGGCCCGCAGCGCGATCCCACGATGCGGACCTCCGGCACCACCACCATCCCGCCCAGCAAGGGAATCGCGCCCGCCACCGTGGTCTTCATGACCACCGTGCCCTCCGGCCGCACCAGGCGCATCGCGGCGTCGAGCCCGGAGGGAGAGCCGGTGGCGTCGACCACGACGTCCATGTCGCCGGACCGGGCGCCACGATCGGGTTCGGCCAGCGCGGTGTCGAGCCCGAGGGTGCGGGCCAGCGCGAGTTTGCGTTCGTGGCGTCCGACCAGCGTCACCGTCGCGCCGGTGGTGACCAGGACCTGCGCGGCCAGGATGCCCAGCCGTCCGTCCCCCAGCACCGCCACTTGCTGGCCCGGCCCCACCTCCACCTGCTCGAGGATCCGGTAGCAGGCTGCCAGCGGCTCGGTGAACACCGCATGTTCGGGCGCGAGGCCCTCGGGCACGCGGTGCAGGTTGCGCAGCGGCAGGCGCAGCAGCTCGGCGAAGGCGCCATCGCGCCCCTCGATCCCCATCACCGTGCGCGTGGGGCAGTGGCGCGGCCGGCCGGCCAGGCAGGTCGGGCACGCGTGGCAACTGCAGTTGATCTCGCCGACGACCCACTGCCCGACCCAGTCCCCGTGGGCGTCAGCCGGGGCGTGCACGACCTGTCCGACGAACTCATGCCCCGGCACGCCACGGAATTTCCAATATCCCTTCAGCAACTCACCGTCGGTGCCGCAAATACCTGCAAGGTGGACGCGGACCAGCGCCTCCCCCGGGGCCGGAACCGGCTCCGGCGCGGTCATCTGCATCGATAGGGATGCATCCAGAACCAAGGCGCGCGTGGGGCTCTCCTTTTCGACGCCTCGCCGGCCGCGCGATCGGGCGCAATGACGGCGGCCGCGATTCGACACTGCCGCGGACTTCGGCGGCTCACTCAGGGATGACGGCGGGACGGGCTGGGACCATACTCAGCCACCGCGCCCCGCACAACCAGGGAAAGGAGGCCCCGTGACCGCTGCGCGCAGCATGACTCGTGGCCCAGCTCGCCGTGCCGCGCACGGCGCCATCGGGGGCGGCGCGCGTGGACAGCGCGCGGTCCTCGCACTCTTCGCACTGGCGATGTCCGGAATGGCGGGGTGCGGCCTGAAGGCTCCCGCGGCGCCGTCATGGGACATCGACTTGAACGTGCCGTTCGCGCCGGACACCACCACCGTCGAGGAGATCGTCGGCCGCACCACCGCGCTGCAGCTGGGCGACGGCGGCGTGTCGTACCGCATCGCCTCGACGTTGCCGACGACCGAGGTCGGTTCGTCGCTGACCCTCGCACGGCTCGATGTGCCGGCGATGCGCGCGACGCTCGACACCTTCGAGATCGCGGCGCCGCCGGCGGTCTCCACCACGGTCACGCTCGGCGAGATCTCGCCGGTGTCCGTGTCGGGGCAGAACGGCTCGATCGTGCTGCCCACGTTCGCCTTCAGCGCGGACGACCGTGCGGTGTCGCTGGCGGGCGGCGGATTCCAGGCGGCAGAGATCTCCGAGGCGGTTCTGTCGCTGAGCATCGTCAACCACCTCGGTCTGCCGATCCAGCAACTCACCGTGACGGTGCGCGACCAGGCGTCGGGGGCACAGGTCCTCTCGTGGTCGCCGTCCGCGACCCTCGGCGCCGACGCGTCGTTGCAGCAGGCGCTACCGGTGCCCTCCGTGCCGGGCCAGACCGTGCACGTCGGCCAGACGCTGTTGATCGACGTGGATGGCCAGGTCAGCGGAGGAACCGTCAACCTCGATTCCAACGAGCTGGTGGTCAATGCGGCGTTCGTCGGGACGGTGTCCGTTGTCAGCGCCACCGCGCAGGTGCCCTCCCAGACTTTCGCGCGCACCATCACCAGCACCTTGCAGAGCGAGGGCACGGTGACCGCCGCGCACTTCGCCTCCGGCAACCTGCGCCTCAGCGTCCGCAACGAATCGCCGTTGGGCGGCGATCTCGATCTCACGCTTCGCGAGCTGACGCGTCAGGACAGCGGCGCACCGGTGTCGCTGCGTCTTGCGGTTCCGGCGGGGGGATCGGCCACCGGCTCGATTGACCTGTCCGGCGTTGCGTATGCGAGCGGCGTGGCGAATCAGTTGACCGTCGATGTGGCCTCGACGACGACGCCCACCGCCGGCGCGGTGTCGGTGCGCGCCACCGACGCCCTCGAGGTCACGGCGACCGGCAGCAACATCGTGCTGCGCTCGGAGACCGGCGTGCTGGCGGCCACCCGCATCACCCTGCCCGAGCACACCATCACCGTGCGGGTCCCGGGCGGCCTCGCGAACGTGAGCATCCCGCGCGCGAAGGCGACGCTGACGTTGCACACCACCGCGCAGCTCCCGGGCTCGGTGCAGGTGTGGGTCACCGGCTACGACGCGCACGACCAGGCCTTCACCCTGCAGCAGAACGGCGCGGGTGCCTCGCCGGTGACGCTGGTGCT
>JBKJUD010000392.1:0-5527 GCA_046590735.1 Candidatus Eiseniibacteriota bacterium
ACGCGTCGCAGCGCGTGAGGCGCCGTCGGACAACGGCGGATGCCAGTGCGCGGGCTATTCGGCGCCGCGCGCCCTGGCGGCCAGCATCTCGGCCGCGCGTTCGCCGCTGGCGACGCAGTCGGGCACGCCCACTCCATCGTACGCGTTGCCCGCCAGCGCCAGGCCCGCGTGCTGCGCCGCGCGTGCGCGCAGTGCCGCGACCCGTTCGCGGTGGCCCACGCGATACTGCGGCATGGCGGACACGTACCGGGTGAGATGGTGCCACGCGGGTTGTCCATCGATACCGAGCAACTGCGCCACTTCCTGGTGCGTGCGCCGTACCAGCGTGTCGTCATCGAGGCCAAAGCTGCGCACGCCGTGAAACGCGCGCAGCACCGCCCACGGCGCGGGCACCCGGCCGGCGTACTTGCGATGCGTGAAGGTGCAGCCGAGCATCGACAGCCCCTCGTGGGCCGGGACGACGAAGCCGGCGGCGTCCATCGGGTGCAGCACCTGCGCGGCGCGGTAGGCGAGCGTGAGCGTGGCGGCGGGACGATACGGGATCTCCTCGAGCATCGCGGCGAGACCGGCGTCGAGATCACGCAGCACCGCGGCGGCAGCGGGCGCCGGCAGGGCACACACCACCGCGTCGGCGGACTCCGCGCCGCCGACCGCCTGTACGGTCCATCCGCCCTCCGCGCGCGGCGTGACGCGGTCGACGGGCGCGCCGAGACGCGCGGTCACGTCTGCATCGCCGTGCAGCGCCGCGGCGAGCGCATCGGGCAGCATCTGCATGCCGCGGGTGAACGAGGCGAAGAGGCCGTAGCGCGGCCCGCGCGCGGTGGGATCGCGCGTGTCGGGCGGCGAGCCGGCCGTGCGCCGCGCAGTCGTCGCCCACAGCCCGCGGATCACGCTGCCGTAGCGGCGCTCCAGTTCGGGAAACCGCGGGAAGGTGGCGTGCAGTGACAGCTCCCACGGGTCCGCGCCGTAAATTCCTGCGATCATGGGCTCGGCCAACCGCTCGAGCGCCTCGCGTCCGAGCCGCCGGGTGACGAAGGCGCCGAGGCTCTCGTCGTCGTCGTCGAGCCGCGACGGGACGAACAACTCGCAGGCCATGCGTACCTTGCCGGGGATCGACACGAGGCCACTGAGCATCAGCGCGGACAGGCTGGAGGGCGCGAGCAGGTGAAACCCCTCGGGTGTCCGGTGCAACCGGCGATCGCGCACGATGTAGCTGCGGCGGAACGCGGGCTGCGTGGCGATCACTGCGGCGCCGAGTCCGAGGCGCGCGGCAAGCGCGAGCGCCGCGGGCTTCTCGGCGAGGATCGAGTCGGGACCTTCCTCAAGAAGGAAGTCGTCCTGCCGGCGCGTGCCGATCAATCCGCCGAGCCGCGGGGACGCCTCGTACAGCGTGACGCGCAGCGCGTGTCCCGCGGCCCGCGCGCGTTCGCGGGCGTGGTGCGCAGCCGCCAAGCCGGTGATGCCGCCGCCGAGCACGGCGAGATGCGCCACGCGCGGCAGCGTCACGGCGCGCGCGTCCCCTAGCCGCGCACGCGGGCGGCGTGCACGAACTCGACGAGGCGTCGCGCGTTGTCGACCGGCGTCTCCGGCAGCACGCCGTGTCCGAGGTTGAAGATGTGCCCGGGCCGCCCGGCGGCCTGCGCGAGGATCGCCGCGGCCTGGTCCGCCATGCGCGGCGCGTCACCCAGCAGTGTGAGCGGATCGAGGTTGCCCATCACTCCCACGTCGTGTCCGAGCGCCGCCCACGCCGCGTCGAGGTCGACCCGCCAGTCCAGTCCGATGACAGTGCCCCCGGCGGCGCGCATCAGACCGAGCAGCGCCGCGGTGCCGGTGCCGAAGTGGATCACTGGCACGCCGGCCGGCAGGCCGCGGATGAGGGCCGTGGTGTAGGGCAGCACGTACCGCTGGTAGTCCGCCGGCGACAGCGCGCCCACCCACGAATCGAAGATCTGCAGGCAGTCGGCGCCGGCCTGCACCTGCCGCGCGAGATATGCGGTGGTGAGCCGCACGATGCGTTCCATCAACGCGCGCCACGCGCCTTCGTCGGCGTACATGAGCGTCTTGGTGTGCACGAAACTGCGCGACGCGCCACCCTCGATCATGTACGACGCGACGGTGAACGGCGCGCCGGCGAAGCCGATCAGCGGCAGCGCCGGCGGCAGCGCGGCACGCGTGAGGCGCACGCCCTCGTAGACGTACGCGAGGTCCTCGGCGTCACCCTCGCGCAGCGCGTCGATGGCGCGCGCGTCGCGCACCGGCGGCGTGAGGTGCGGCCCCTCGCCGGCGACGAAGTCGAGGTCCTGCCCGAGAGCCTCGCACACCAGCAGCAGGTCGGCGAACAGGATCGCGGCGTCGACGTGCAAGGTGGCTGCGGCGAACGTCGTGACCTCGGCGACCAGCGCCGGCGTCCGGCACAACTCCTTCATCGAGACCCGCGCGCGGATCGCGCGGTACTCTGGCATGTAGCGGCCGGCCTGGCGCATCAGCCAGACGGGCGTGTGCGGCGTCGGCTCCCGGCGGCAGGCGCGGAGGAACGGCGAATCCCATGCGGGCGACACGGGCGCCGCGGCGGGCGCGGGCACGACGTCGCTCATCAAACCGATCCCTTCGTGGCGCCGCGTCCCATGCCCATCGCGCGCAGCGTGTCGGCGGGCAGGTGGGCGAAGGCGTTGAAGCCGAAGCCGGCGAGCGATTCGCCGCCGTCCACCGGCACCAGCGCGCCAGTGATGTAGCCGGCCGCGTCGCTCACAAGGTAGGCGGCCAAGGTCGCGAGTTCATCGGGATCGCCGAAGCGGCGCATCGGCACGTGCATCTTGGCGGCCTTCTCCATCTCGGGCGAGAGAACCAGTCGCGACCACGCGCCATCGGTGGGAAAGGGGCCGGGCGCGATCGCATTGAGACGGATGTTGTACTTCGCCCACTCCACCGCGAGCGAGCGGGTGAGCACGACGACGCCGGCCTTGGCGCACGCGGAGGGCAGCGCGTAGGCGGTGCCGCCTTCCGCGTAGGTCGTCGCGATGTTGAGGACCGCACCGGGCGCGCCGCGCGCGATCAACCGCTGCGCGAAGGTCTGCGTGCAGTGGAACGTGCCGTGCAGCACGATGCCGGTCACCGCGGCGAAGGCGTTGGCGGAGAGATCCTCGCTGGGACTCAGGAAGTTGCCGGCGGCGTTGTTGACGAGGATGTCGAGCGGCCCCAGCGCGGTCTCGGCGGCGTCGAAAGCGGCGCCCACCGCGACGGGGTCGCGCACGTCGGCCGACACCGCGGCGGCGCGCCCGCCGGCGGCGACGATCTCGCCGACCACCGCATCGAGCTTGGCCGCATCGCGTCCCAGCACCGCAACGGACGCGGCCAGTGACGCGAAGCGCCGCGCCATCGCGCGGCCGAGGCCGCTGCCGCCACCGGTGACCAGCGCCACCTTGCCCTGCAGGAGATCGGGCCGAAAGACCGTGTCCACGCGTGCCTCCTAGAATGCGTCGGCGAGGTATGCGGGACGGCCCGCGCCCACCGACTCCACCAGACCGAGCGCATCGGGATGCGGCCCCGCCGCCAGGCCGTTGCGCGCCACCGTTTCCGCCGTCACCACGCCGAGCGCCACCTGGGTCAGGACGTTGATGCTGCAGGCGACATCGGGCGTCGCAGTGCTCGCCGTCACCTTCAGGCGGCCGTTGAACGATTCCAGCGACCAGCGCCCCGCGTTCCACGGCGCGTGCGCGTCCTCCACCTCGATCACCGCGCGCAAACCGGGCAGCGTGGACGAGGGCGCGCCGGCGAAGGCGCGGCGCACATCGACCACCCGCGCCATCTTCGCGGGCCGGTGCGTGATCGTGGGCGGCACCGCCAGCGGGAGGGTGGCGATCAGCGGGTCATCCGGCGCGATGCGCCACACCAGTTCGCCCGCCTGGCTGTCGAAGTCGCCGAGGAAGGCGAGCAACGCGGCGCGCGCGCGGGGCGTGATCCAGGCGATGTCGCGGATGTGGAGCTGGCGGTGCAGCGCGCTGTCGATCGGCGCGACGCGCTGCAGCGGATCCTCGAAGTGGATGACGACATATCCATCGATCGCGCCGCGCTCGTCGAGCGCCACGAACCAGCGTTTGGTGCTGCCCGCCGACGGACGCTGCAGCATCAGCACGCGTGTCTTCCACCAAGTGGCCGAGCGGCGCAGCATCAGGTTGTAGGTGTGGCCCCACGTCTCGTAGATGCGCGTGCAGGCGGCGAGGTCGCGTGCGGTGGCGCGGCGGATGCGCCCGGGGGACTTGGCGCGCTGCGCCAGCGCGGCCAGCGGCAGGGTGACGACGCGACGCTCCTCCGCGGTGGCCCACCCGTAGCGCGCGTAGAATGGCGCGCTGAAGGGCATCAGCAGGCTCCAGGGCTGCCGCGCGGCCCGCATGTCGCGCAGCATGCCTTCGAGCAGCACGCCGACATGGCCCTGACGACGCGCATCGGAGGCGGAGGCGACCGCCGCGATTCCCCCCGTGGCCCTCGCATGTCCCCCGACGTACATCTCCAGCCCCAGCAAGTCGCCGCAGGCGACCACGCGGCCGTCGTGGACGACGACGCGTCCGTCGCGCCCGTCGACGATCTTGCGCCAGCGCGCGAGGCGAGCGGGATCCTCGATGAGGTAGGACTCCTCCCACAGATCCCACATTCCACGCGTGTCGCCGCGGGTGGCGGGGCGATACGCGGGTGTGGCGGGCGTGCGCGCCATCGGACTCTCCGGGGACGATCCGGGACAACATGCAGGCGCCGCGCCCGGACGAACCGGACACGGCGGACACTGGGAGAGTAGGCGGCCGGGCCAGCCCGGTCAACGCGCCGCCGGGCCCGCAATGCAGGGCCATTGCGGCGGCGCGTGGGAGGACTCTAGCGGAAGGTGAAGCCGGCGAGGAACTCCAGGTCGGGCAGGTCGCCGGTGCCGGCGCGCGCCTCGACCAGGAAGCTGTGGTTGCCCTGCGGCACCTCGGCGCCGAACAGGAAGTTCGCGCCCGTGCCGCTGTAGCTGTCATGGGACGAGGGGCTGTAGTTCGCGAAGCCGAAGCCACCGCCGGCGTACAGGTTCCACGAACTGCGGTCCAGCGGCAGGATCCAGCGGCCGTCGGCATTCAATTGAATGGTCGTGAGGCTGTGCCCGACGCCCACGGTCGCGCTCGGGAAGAAGCGCAAGTGGCCCGCGATGCGGCCGGCGTCGAGATGCCCGCCCATCAGGAACTGGTTGGGCGAATCGGACACCCCGAAGCGGAGGCCCGCCATCGTGTGCGCGATGCAGGCCGGGGCGAGGAGCGCGGTGGACAGCGCGGCCGCAAGGATCACCCGCGCGCCGAGGCGCAGCAGCGAGAGGGGGGTGCCGCGGACGAGTGAGCGTGACATGTGAGGTCCTCCATATGCCGGGCGAGGCCTCTGCCGATGCGGCGCGGGTCCAAGGGCCGGTTGTGGGCACTTGGAGCGACTCCTCACCGATCTGGTTCCACAAACCGGTCGTGTCGGTGCCCCATGGCCGGGG
The DNA here is from genome assembly GCA_046590735.1 of Candidatus Eiseniibacteriota bacterium. GTDB lineage: Bacteria > Eisenbacteria > RBG-16-71-46 > CAZEPH01 > CAZEPH01 > JBKJUD01. Next base: position 5,501 of record JBKJUD010000392.1, read on the forward strand.
CGCCGCCCTTGACGCTTCGCCCGCGAG
>JBKJUD010000431.1:0-4901 GCA_046590735.1 Candidatus Eiseniibacteriota bacterium
GCCGCCGCCGCCGCCGCCGGCCGGCCGCGCCACCCATTCGGCCGATACCGTGCGCGTCGCCACCCCGCGATCGTTCGATGTGTCGGCGGAGTCGTCCCACTTCGTCAGCGTGCTCCCCGCGCAGCGCCCCGCGGAAGCCTTCGCCGACGTGACCGAACGCCTCGGCCACGCCGCCGGCATCAGCGTGCGCAGCTACGGCGGCCCGGGCGCGCTGGCCAGCGTGTCGATCCGCGGGTCATCGGCCCACCAGGTGGAAGTGTTCTACGACGGCATCCCGCTGGGCCGCGCGCGCGACGGCGTCGCGCGTCTCGGCGACACGCCGCTCGCCGGGCTGGCGCGCATCGAGGTGTCGCGCGGCTTCGCGCCGCTGGCGCTCGCGTCCGCGCCCTTGGGCGGCGCGCTCAACCTGGTGCCACGCGAGGAGGCAGTGCGCGCGTACTCACTGCATCTCGCCGGCGGCTCATGGCGCACCGCGGAGGGCCACGCCTCTGCCGGCTTCGGCGGCGCCGATGGACGCTGGCGCGGCACCGCCTACGGGACGTGGCTGTCCAGCGCCGGCGACTTCCGCTTTCTCGACGACAACGCCACGCCGTACAACGCGGGCGATGACGAGGTCACGCGCCGGCGCAACAACGCGCTGCGCAGCGGCAGCGGCGGCGTCTCGGTGACGCGCGTGCTCGGTGATCGCACCGTGCTCACCGCGCTGGCCGACGGCGCGCAGCGGCGCAACGGACTGCCGGGCATCGGCGCGATCCAGTCGACGGAGGCGTCGTACTCGTCCGACCAGTATCTGGGCTCGCTGCGCCTGCGCCGCTGGCTCGCGGGGGATGCGTTGTCGGCGCACGGGCTGCTCGCCGAAGCGCGTGTCTACGGCGTCGCGGGGCGCGAGCGGTTCCGCGACGTGGCCGGCGAACTCGGCGCGGGCCGGCAGGACAACGATGACCGCACCGCGACCAGCGGCGCGCGGCTGCGCGCCGTGTGGCACGGCGGCGCGCACGAAGTCGAGGCGCTGGGCGACCTGGCGGCGGACCGGCTGCGTGCGCGCGATCTGTGGCCGCGCGAGGTGACCGCGCCGCTGATCCGTCGCACCACGCGCAGCGCGAGCGCCGAGTACCGCTGGCTGCCGCTGGGCGGGCGGGTCACGGTGGCGCCGAGTTATCGCGTCGAGGAGGCGGTGGCGCGCAGCCCGCGGGTGGTACGCATCGGCGCGGGGCTGCCGGGCCCGGCGCCCGGGCTCGAGCCGCGCGCGCGCACGAGCAGCCCGTCGCTTGCCGCGCGCCTCGAGCCCGCGGCGTGGTGCGCGCTCAAGGGGCACACCGGGCGCTATCGGAGGCTGCCGACGTTCCTCGAGCTGTTCGGCGAGCGCGGCGCGATCAGCGGCAATCCCGCGCTACGGCCCGAGAGCGGCACGCACAGCGACCTCGGCGTGAGCGTGCGCACGCCCGACGCCGCGACGGTGCACGCCAGCGTCGAACTCGCCGGGTTCGCGGTTCGCGCACAGGACCTGGTCGTGTACGTGCAGAACAGCCAGCGCACCGCCATCGCGCAGAACATCAGCGCCGCGCGCATCGACGGCCTCGAGGCGACGCTCGCACTCGCCGCCGGCGACGCGTTCCATCTCGACGCCAACCTCACGCTGCAGACCGCACGCGACGCGAGTTCCAGCCCATACACCGGGCACCATCTGCTGCCGGGCCGTCCGCTGCGCGAAGCCTTCCTCTCCGCGTGGACGCGGCTCGGCCGGTTCGACCTGCGCGGCGATGTCGCGACATCGTCCGGCGTGTATCTCGATCGCGCCAGCCGCGTCCCGGTGCCGGCGGTGACGACGCTGGGCGCAGGCATCGCGTATCGCCCCGGCCATCATGGCCTCACATTGACCGCGTCGCTCACGAACCTCACCAACGCGCGCACCGCCGATCTCGCCGGGTATCCGCTGCCCGGCCGCGCCGCCTATTTCAGCATCGACCGCACCGGGCTGTGGCCCGCCATCTCAACGCACCCCCTCACCCGCTGACACCACATCGGAGGACTTCCATGCACCGCCAGATCGCACGCGTCGCGCTTCTCCTGCTGCTCGCCCCCGCCGCGGCGCTCGCCGCGCCCACCGCCGCCGTGCTGCTGTCGAACTACGAAGGCACCGGCGCAGTCGCCTCGATCGACCTCGCCACCCACACGGCAACCGCATGCACCGGCGCGCTGTGCAACGACCTCGCCGGCCGCTACGCGTTCGGACGGCTGTACATCCTGGGACGCTACGGCTGCGACAACATCCAGGTCCTCGACCCGGCGAACAACTACGCCACGCTGCTGCAGTTCAGCGTCGGCAACGGCGCGAACCCGCAGGACATCGTGCTCGTCAACCCGCGCCGTGCGTACGTGTCGCGCCTGGGCAGCGGCGACCTGTGGATCGTCGACCCCGCCACCGGCGCGCACACCGGCACCGTCTCGCTCGCCGCGTTCGCCGATGCCGACGGTATTCCGGAGATGGCCGCGATGACGCTGGTCGGCGCGCGGTTGTTCGTCTCGCTGCAGCGTCTCGACGAGAACAACTACTTCGCCCCGACCGACTACAGCGCGCTCGCGGTGATCGACACGCTGACGAATGCGATCGTGGATTGCGACCCGGTGGCGCCCGGCGTGCAGGCGCTGCGCCTCACCGGCGCCAACCCGGTAACCGACATCGTGCGCGCCGCCGGCGGCGTCCTGCTGGTGGGCGAAGTGGGGAACTACGGCGTGAACGATGGCGGGATCGATGTGATCGACCTGGCCACGCTGCACCCGACCGGCTTCCGCTGCACCGAGGCGACGCTCGGCGGCGACATCCTCGACCTCGACGTGCTCAGCGCCACGCAGTCCTACGCGATCGTCAGCGACGCGTCGTACGTCACGCGGCTGCACGAATTCCAGACGACGACCGGCGCGCTGACCCGCACGCTGGCCTCGGGCACCGGGTTCGACTTCTCGACCGCGACGCTCGGCGGCCAGGGCGAGCTGCTGCTGGCCGACCGCTCGCTGGGCGCGACCGCCGGCGTGCGCGCGTTCACCACGGCGACCGGCGCGGAGGTGCCGAGTGAACGGCGTACCTTCTGCCTGCCGCCCAGCGGGATTGTGATGTTGCAGGAGCCGGTCACCGCGATCGGGACGCCGGGGGCGCCGGCGCTGGTGCGGGTCGCCCTCGTGGGCGCGAGCCCGGCGCGCGGCGTGGTGCGCGCCACGCTCGCCTGCGACGCGGCGCGGCGCGTGCGCGCGTGCGTCGTGCGCGCCGACGGCGCGCAGGTCCGCGTGCTGCTCGACGCGCGGGTGGAGCCGGGCAGCCGCACGCTCGTGTGGGACGGCCGCGACGCGCACGGCGCGCCGGCGCCCGCGGGGATCTACCTGCTGGCGGTCGACGCCGGCGGACGCGTGATCCACGAGCGATTCGTCTACCTCGGACGCTGACCGCGCACCCACAGCTAGCGCGCTCGGCACGTCCTACCGATATACTGCGCCCATGCGACCACACATCTGGCCGGCCTGGATCGCGGCCTTCGCCGAGGGCGCCTGCCTCTCGGTGATCCTGTTCCTGCTGCCGCTGTACGCGGCGCGGAGTTTCGGGTCCCACAGTCTGCTGGCGACGCAGGCGATCGTTGCCGTGCCGGCGCTGGTCACCATCTTCGCGAGCAACATCTGGGGCGCGGCGGCCGACGTGATGGGCCGTTCGTTCCCGTTGGTGGCCGCGGCGCTGTTCTGCTACGCCGCGACGTTCTGGGCGCTCAGCCACGCCGCGACGCTGCCAGCGGCGCTGACGGTGGTGGTGATCGGCGCGCTCGGGTACGCCGGCGCGGCGCCGCTGGTCCGCTCGCACGTGACGCTGGCCACCCGCGCGGACGAGGGCACGGCGCGGCGCGGGCGCGCGCTGGGCGTGCTGCTCCTGGCGGAGACACTGGGCTTGGCGCTCGCCAACGGCCTCGCCTCCGGCCACTACGACGCGAGCCGCGGCGCCGACCGCGGCATGACGCCGATCCTGCTCGGCATCAGCGCGCTGGCCGCGCTCGCCGCGCTGGTGGTGGCACTCGCCGCGTTGCGCGAACCGCAGCGTCCGCGCGAGGTGTCGGCCGGCGGCTGGACCGCCGCGCTCTTCGGCGACCTGCGCGAGGTGTACCGCGTCGGCCCGCTGCGCACGGTCGTGCGGGTGGCGCTGCCCACCTTCGCCGGCCAGTTCGTCTACGTGAGCACCGCCAATCTGCTGCTGCGCGACCACTGGGAGTTGAGCGCCGGCGTGGTGGCGCGCGTGCTCGCCGTGCACGCGGTGCTCGGCCTGACCGTCTTCCCGCTCGCCGGGCGCCTGTGCGACCGCCACGGCGGGCGCCGCGTGCTGGCGCTGGGCGCGATCGCGCAGGCGGTGAAGTTCGCGCTGCTGTGGCAGGCGCCGACGGCGGCGATCGCCTGTATCTGCGCGGTGATCCCGGCCTTCCCGCTGGTGACGACCGGGTCCGCCACGGCCATCGCCGAAACCAGCCGCGTCTCGCGCCGCGCCGGGGGAATGGGCGTGCTGATGGGCAGCCTGTCGGCGGGCGCGGTGATCGGGCCGCTGGCGGCCGGGCTGGTCGCCGACCACGCGGGCCTCGGGGCGACCCCGCTGCTGGCCTCGGCGCTGGCCGGTGTGACCGTGGCGGCCGCGGTGGCGGCCGGGTTCTTCCTGCGGCGGCCCGCGGCACAGCCGTGATTGACACGGCGCACCCCTCGCCCTAGGGTGGCGCGCTTCCTGAACGGAGGCAGACTTCCGGCTGGCGCGACGCCGATGGCGGCACGACTCCTGATCCCGGCTCCCGCAACGTGTCCCGTTGACACCGAGCCATGCCCCGCCTAGCGTGCGAGACTCCTATGACGGACTCACCCGGCACACAACCGCCCGACAAGCC
>JBKJUD010000023.1:0-4298 GCA_046590735.1 Candidatus Eiseniibacteriota bacterium
TCCTGCTGACCGTACTGCGCGGGCTCGACAAGTCGCGGTACCAGCCGGCGGTGTTCGTCACCCGCGGTTCGGTCTTCAAGAAGGACGTGCTGGAGACCGGCGCCGAGTGCATCGAGGTGGACGTGCCGCTGGGCCTGCTGCAGATGACGCGCAGCCTCGACCCGGCGAACCTGGCGCGCGGGCTCACCATGCTGCCGAATTTCCTGGGCCTGCGCGCGCGGCTGGGCCGCATGCTGCGCGAATGGGGCGCCGATGTGGTGCACACCAACCATCACGTCTCCAACTTCTATGGCGGCGCCGCGGCCGAAGCGGCGGGGCTGCCGTGCGTGTGGCACGTGCACGAGCCGATCTTCAACACGCGGATGGCGGCGATCTATCGCGCCTTTGCGAAGCGCTACGCCGACCACATCATCTGCGTGAGCAAGTGGGAACAGGACGTCAACTTTCCCGACGAGGTCGCGTTCCCCAATGTGTCGGTGGTGTACAACGGTTTCAACTTCCCGGAGTTTCGCGCCAAGGCCGACCGCGCCGCCTTCCGCGCCGAGTTCGGCTTCGATGACGAAACGCCGGTCATCGGCTACGTCTCGCACCTGGCGCCGTTCAAGGGCCAGCCGGACTTCCTCGACGCGCTGCCGCAGGTGTTCGCGCGGTACCCGCACGCCCGCGCGCTGGTGGGCGGGGGCGCCGTGTACAAGGCGTTCCGCGACTACGACCAGGTGCTCAAGGACCAGGCCGCGCGCCTGGGCATCCTCGACAAGATCGTGTTCACCGGCGCCCGCCGCGATGTGGCCAGCGCGATGGCGGCCGCCGACATCTATGCGTGCTGCTCGCGCACCGAGGAGTTCAACCGCGTGGTGATCGAGGCGATGTCGCTGAACGTGCCGGCGGTGACCACCACGCCGCGCGAGGTGAGCGTCATGGTGGAGCATGATGTCACCGGCTTGCTGGTGCCGATCGCCGACCCGCCGGCGATGGGCGAGGCGTTCATTCGTCTGCTCGGCGACCCGGCGCTGCGGGCGCGACTCGGCGCCGCGGGGAACGAGTACGTGGGGCGCATCTTCTCGATCGAGAAGACGGTGGCCGATCTGTGCAGCATCTACGACCGCATGGCTCCGTCGGCCCCAAGGGAGCGGCGGTAGGGCGCGGCGCTTGACCCTCCGCGCGCACCGGCAGTAGCGTGGCGCGCATGGACACGCCCGAAAAGCCGGAGCCCGCCGACCGCGCCGCGCTCGTCGTGGTTCCCGACCTGTTCTTCTCCACCCGCATCGCGGAGGTGGCGCGCCACGTTCGCGTGACGGTGCGGCTGGCGCCGCGCCTCGCCGACATCGCGCCGGCGCACGCCGCGTGCGGGTTCCTCGCCCCGTCTGTCGCCTTGGTCGACATGACATCGCTCGGCGCCGACACCGCGGCCGCCATTCAGGAACTGCGCGGTCTCGGCGGCGCGTCGCTGCGCATCATCGCCTTCGGATCGCATGTCGATGCCGAAGCGTTTGCCGCGGCGGACGCAGCGGGCGCCGACCTCTGCCTGCCGCGCTCGAAGTTCGTTTCCATGCTTCCGCAACTTCTGCGTGGCGAGACGTAGCGTTGGAGTGGTTGCCCGGCATCGGCCTCGGAGTGCTCGGACTCGGCTTGGGAATCCTGGGCACCTTGGTCGGCGTGGGCGGGGGCTTCCTGCTCGCGCCGTTGCTGCTGCTGTTCTATCCGCACGAACGCGCCACGCTGTTGTCGGCCACCTCGCTCGCCGTGGTGTTTCTCAACGCGGCCGCGGGCACGGTGGCCTACGCGCGGCTGCACCGCATCGACTACCGCATCGGGATCCTCTTCGCCGTGGCGGGCGCGCCGGGCTCGATCCTCGGCGCGCTGGCCAGCAGCCTGGTGCCGCGCGGCATGTTCGACACGCTGTTCGGATTCGTGCTGGTGACCCTTGGCATTTTCCTGTTCAGCCGCACCCGCACGCCGCGCGGCGATGAGGCGCCCCCCGAGGTCGACGTGCGGCTGGGCGCGGCGCTCAGCTTCGGCGTAGGATTCCTGAGCAGCATTCTCGGAATCGGGGGTGGGATCGTGCACGTGCCGTTGCTGATCGAGGTCTTCGGCTACCCGCCGCACATCGCCGCCGCCACCTCGACGTTCATCCTCGCGGCGATGTCGGCGACCGGGACGCTGACGAATCTCGCGGCAGGCCAACTGCAGGGCGGATTCCTGCGCGTGGCCATCCTCGGGGTCGGCGCGCTGGCCGGCGCGCAGATCGGCGCGCACTACTCGGCGCGGGTGCCGGGCCGGTTGATGGTGCGCATCCTGGCCATTCTCGCGTGCGCGATGGCCCTGCGGCTGCTCTACGGCGCGCTCATCGCCTTCGAGATGAGCGAGTACCTGCACGTCCGGTAGGCACTGCGGCCAGCCGGCACAGCGCCGCGAGATTCACCGGCGGGTCGCACTCCTCGACGTGCCACGGTTCGCCGCCGTTCGCGTGCGTCCACGGGACGCCGAGCGCGCGAAGCCCGCGCGACGTCGCGGGCGCCGCGGCGCCGGGCTGCAGCCGGGAGCCGGTCACCAGCAACGACTCCGGCGCGGCCGCGGCGCGCAATGCGTTGCACTCCGCCGGCGTGAGCAGCCGCGCGAGCAACACCTCACGGCGGACGCCGCTCCACAACCGCGGGATGGCGACGATGCGTGCCGCGATCCGCACGCGCTGCTCGTCGTCACTGCGCTGCCAGAGTTGCTGCTGCACCTCGCGCAGGTGCGGCGGATGCGCCGCGGGCCGGAAGAACACGCGCATCGCGGCGCGGCTGCTGTCGTCGAGGCTGCGGAGCCACGGCACATCCATCGCTTCTGCGGCGGTGAACGGCTCGTCGCCGGCAAGTTGCGAGAGGTCGAGCAGGTGGTGACGCCCGGCCCGCGCCAGGGTCGACTCGACGACCGCCTGACTGGCGCCGGTTTCCCGGGCGATCTCGGCCGGATCCATGTCCTCGTCGAGGACGTGACGGAAGGCTTCGCGGAGCAGTTCGCGGTACACCGCGCGTTCGCCCGCGGTCAGCCCGGCACGGCGGGCGCGCTCGGTGGCGTGACGCATCAGTTGCTCCCGCGCGGCCTGCACGCGCGCGTCGGCCTGTGCGGGGGGCGCGGCGTCGTGGGGCTCCGCGGCGTGCCCGCGTCCTGCCGGCGCGGTCAGGAGCGCCACGCCGACGACTCCCGCCACGATCCACGCCCGTGCCCGCCGGCCAGAATTCCGCCGTTCCGCATCTGGCCCGTGGCCAGTTTTCGCCCATGTGGTCGGGCTTCGGACGGTCGGGGTGGTGGAGAGTTGACCACCTGCCGCACGGACCAGCACGGGCCCCAGTGACCCCTCGTCCCGTAAGCGCAACGGTCGCAAGGCGCAAGCGCCCCGCGGAGCCGGCGGCGCGAGCGTGGCACGCATCCTGCCCCACGATCCCCGTAGCGAAGTCACGAGAGAGGGCAGTGGGGAGCGTGGCCCCGCTGGGGTTTGGCGGCCTCCGACCAGTCTGGTAACTGTCGCCTGACCCACACCCGGAACGGCGAGCCCACAAGGCTCGCCGTTCGTGCTTCCCCCCGGTGCCGTCGGCGTCCCGCGCATCAGTCGCCCCCGACGGGCGGATCCTGCGCCGTCTCGGCGGACGTCACCACCATGTTGCGTCCCCGCCCCTTGGCCAGGTAGAGCGCGTCATCGGCCGCCCGCACCAACTCCTCGGCACCCGCGCCGTCCCCCGGATACGCCGCCACGCCCACCGACACGGTCGCATGCGCGGCCGGGGTGTCGCCGCTGCCGATGAAGCGCGTCTCGGCGATCCGCGTGCGCAGCTTCTCGGCGAGCACGGCGCCGCCGGCCAGGTCGGTGTTGGGCAGGACGATGGCGAACTCGTCGCCCCCCATCCGCCCCACTTCGTCGGTCGCCCGCACCGCGTCGCGCATGATGTGGGCGAGCGTGCGCAACAGCGCGTCGCCCACCGGGTGACCGAAGCGGTCGTTGAATGCCTTGAAGCCGTCGACGTCGGTGTAGAGCAGCGCCACAGGGGCCTGGGTGCGCGCGGCGCGCCGCAGTTCGTGTTCGAGCTTGTCCATGAAGTGCCGGTGATTCGACACCTCGGTCAGCGGGTCGCGCACCGTGCGGGCATTGAGGTCGTCGAGCAATCGCGCGCGTTGCAGCGCGCCGCCGAGCTGGCCGGCAATGGCGCGCGCCAGGTTGAGGTGCTCGCGGCTGAAGGCGCGCGGGCGATCCGCGGTGATGCGCATCACGCCGAAGCTCGCGGATCCCGCGGTGATCGGGACGCACGCGTAGCAGC
>JBKJUD010000009.1:0-2824 GCA_046590735.1 Candidatus Eiseniibacteriota bacterium
CCGGCGCGGTGCGGCGACCCGCGCGTCGTACGTCGCAGATCTCGGGCCGCTGTCGGTCGACGCGGTGGCCGTGGCGCTCGCCGGCGGCGCCGTCGTGCTCGACGCACGCGACGAGGACATCTTCCCGCTCGGACACCTTCCCGGCTCGATCAGCGTCGCGGTCGGCCCGCGGTTCGGGGCGTGGGCCGGGACGGTGTTGCCGCCGGGCGCGCCCGTCATTCTGCTCTGCGCGCCGGGCAGTGAACGCGCGCTGGCGCTGGAACTGCAGCGCGTCGCCTGCGCCCCGCCCCTCGGCTACCTCGAGGGCGGCTTCGAGGCGTGGGCCGCGGCCGGACGCCCGGTCGCGCAGCTTGCGGAAATCGCGCCGCCGACGGTCCGCGCGGCCCTCGCCGCCCCGGGCGCCCCGCGCGCCCGGGTGCTCGACGTGCGTTCCCCCAGCGAGTTCGGCGACGGACACATCGACGGCGCGCTCAACCTGCCGCTGACCCAACTGCCGGTGGTCCACGGCGAACTCGATCCCGCCGGGCGCTACCTGGTCGTCTGCGGCACGGGGTACCGCTCGGTGATCGCCGCCAGCCTGCTCCAGCACCTCGGATATCGCGACATCGTGAACGTCCAGGGCGGCATGGCCGCGCAGGAGGCAAGGGAAGCCGCGTCCGACCACGGAGAGTTGGTCTAGTACGGGGCGATGGACCCCAACCGCCGTGGTCCCGTCGCGTTGCGACGCAGGGCGAGATCGAGTAGGATTCGCGCCCTAAGGGTCCGCGTACCCTGACACAGGCGCCCGGGATGTCCATGCGGCGCGCCTTGTCGCAACCACGCATGAGCCCGCGATCGGGCGCCCTCGTCCTGCCGAATTCGTGTGGGCCCGCGTCGCCGGCTCCCGGGCGGCCGGCTCCGGGGCGGAAGGTTCTCCCCGAATCGACCTCACCACTTCAAGGCAACGCCTCAGGCGTTGTCAGCGTTGTGCACTCCGCGCGACCCGCCCGTCGGGTCCGCTGGGGGACAGCGCCCACTCCGCAGTCCGGCGCCCGGCCGGCCGGTACGGGACGCCCGTTGCCTCGCAAGGGACACGGTGGCCAGGACTGCTAGCTAGAAGGAGATGTACCGTATCATGTCGACCACTCAGGCCGAGGCTCAGGTCGCGGCGATCACGCCGCACGGTGGCAAGCTGGTAAACCGCGCCCTCGAGGGCGCCGCGCGCGACGCCGCGCTCAAGGCCGCCGAATCGGCCCCGAAGCTGGCGGTCTCCGGCGATGTCCTGCAGGACGCCGAGAACTTCGCCCTCGGTCTCTACAGCCCGCTCGAGGGCTTCCTTGGCAGCAAGGATCTCGACAGCGTCGTCCACAAGATGCGCCTCACCAACGGCACCGCGTGGACCATCCCGATCCTCCTCGACGTGACCAAGGAGCAGGCGGACGCGATCGCGGTCCCCGGCGTCCTCGCGCTGACCGATGACAAGGGCACCGTCTACAGCGTCATGCACGTCACCGAGAAGTTCACCTACGACCCGATGGTTCTCTCCGAGAACGTCTTCGGCACCACCGACGACAAGCACCCGGGCGTCAAGCGCACGATGGAGCACCAGGGCGTGTACCTCGCCGGCGCCGTCGACCTGCTCAACCGCCTGCCGAACCCCTTCGCGGCGCACCTCAAGACCCCGGTCGAGATGCGCGCGATGATGGCCGAGCGTGGCTGGAAGACCTCGGTGGCGTTCCAGACCCGCAACGTGCCGCACGGCGGACACGAGCGCATGCAGAAGATCGGCCTGTCGATGCTCGACGGGCTGCTGATCCAGCCGGTGATGGGCCCGAAGAAGCCGGGCGACTTCAAGGACGAGGCGATCATCAAGGCCTACGAGGCGATCATCGCGCGCCGCTACCCGACGCAGAAGGTCATCCTCGCCATCCTGCCCTTCGCGATGCGCTACGCCGGCCCGCGCGAGGCGATCTTCCACGCCATCGTGCGCAAGAACTTCGGCTGCACCCACATCGTCATCGGCCGCGACCATGCGGGCGTCGGCAAGTACTACCACCCGGAAGCGGCGATCGAGATCTTCAAGCAGTTCCCGGACCTCGACATCCAGCCGCTGACGATCCACGGCAACTTCTTCTACTGCCCGTCCTGCGAGGAGCTCTCGAGCGAGCGCACGTGCGAGCACCCGGAGGACGCCGAGGGCGCCCAGAGCTTCTCGGGCACCAAGGTGCGCAACATGTTGCGCGAGGGCGTCACCCCGCGTCCGGAAGTCTTCCGGCCCGAGGTGTTCGACGTGCTCAAGCAGTTCGACGACCCGTTCGTCGCCTAGTGTCGCCCCGACACCGGGTCGCGGCGCCACGCGCCGGCGGCCCGGTGTGCACGGACCCCCACCGGCCGCTGTGCTCCCCTTGAGTACCCGGCGCCGGCGAATCACCGCGGCGCCCCAGCGCGCCGCGCGGCCAGGATTGGAGGAGTAGAGTGAGCGAGAAGCGGAAGTTGATGGTCATCGGCTTGGACTGCGCGCCGCCGGAGTTGGTGTTCGAGAAGTGGCGCAAGGACCTCCCGACGCTCGACCGTCTGATGTCGCAAGGCGTCTACGGCAACTTCCGCAGCTCCGACCCGCCGATCACCGTGCCCGCGTGGATGACGATGCTGACGTCGAAGAATCCCGGCAAGCTGGGATTCTACGGCTTCCGCAATCGCAAGGACTACAGCTACACCTCGGCGACCACCGCCAACGCACGCGCGGTCAAGGAGCCGACGGTGTGGGACATCATCGGCAAGAAGAACCTGAAGTCGATCTTGATCGGTGTGCCGCAGACCTATCCGCCGAAGCCGATCAACGGCC